>DATLVI010000040.1 GCA_035577545.1 Verrucomicrobiia bacterium | reverse complement strand
ACACGCGCGCGGGCGATTTGTTGTTGAAGGTCTGGAAAGTCGAAGTCGTGGATGGTGTCTCGGGCAACCCCGGTGAGCTGCTTCCCGATTTCATCGTCGCCACCAGCCAGGGCGGTGTGCGCATCCAGGAACTCCAACCGGCCAACAGCAAACGCATGCCCCTCGATGCTTTCCTGCGAGGCCATGCGGTCAAAGTGGGTTCAATATTGGGTTGAGGCCCCTGGCCGGAACTTTCTCGGATCACGCTCTGAATAATCTGTCGGGAACATCGTCCAATTCGACAGAGAGGAGCGTTATATGAAAATAACGTGGACGATTTTGGCGGGTGTGGCGGTGGTGCTATCGGGATTTGCTTTTCAACAGGCTTCGGCGGAGTACGCGTACTCGGCAGGGGTCGATGTTCGGGAGACTGGCGATTTTCGGGCACCGCTCGCTGCGTATGGGAATTGGGTACAGACCGATTCATACGGCTGGTGTTGGTACCCCGCTTACGTGGACGATTCCTGGCGACCGTACACGAACGGGTCGTGGTTGTGGACGGATGGTGGTTGGTACTGGGCGAGTGACGAACCGTGGGCGTGGGCGACGTATCATTACGGGCGCTGGGTATACGACGCGTACTACGGCTGGCTGTGGACACCGGGCACGCAATGGGCGCCCGCCTGGGTTTCGTGGCGTGAGGGCGGTGACTATATCGGTTGGGCGCCGTTGCCGCCGGGTTGTGATTTCGGCCCGCAAGGCACGACGATCTACGCGGATCAAGTGATCTACGCGCCGAATACGTTTGTCTTCATCGATCGCCGCCACTTTTGCGAGCCGATCCGCCCGTCCGTTGTCGTTGTGAACCAGACGATCGTGAACAAGACGGTTAACATTACGAGGATTCAGCGGATCAATCAGGTCGTGATCAACCAAGGCCCGCGTGTCGATAATCTCCAGCGGGTCACGAAGCGGGCCGTGCCCTTTGTTCAAATCCACGATCTACGTGCCGACGTTCCGTCGGTCCCCCATCGGGGAAACATTCCCACACTGCGTAATCGCCCGCGCGAGGACCGCGTCGTCTATGTTCCGCCACAAAGTCCCGGCCGTGATCTCAACCGCGATGTTCCGGCGGTCCGCGGACCGGACCGCTCACGCGACGACCGTTCGCCGGTCTCCCAGCCCCTGGCGAACAACGGTCGTTCTGACAATGGCCGGGTGGACAAGCATCACGGACGCGACATCGCTGACGACTCGTTGGGCAACGGACGGCGCAACTAGGCGGCTTGCGCATCTGGCATTGGCCGCTACAATGGCGGCCAATGCAGACCACTTCGGATCGCGCCGCGTCTCCATGGCTTCGTCCTGAATTCGCGCGACTGCTCGCAATCCTTTGGGTGGTCGGGCTGGCGCTGGTTTACCTCGTTCGTTACGGCGCGTGGATCCTGCCCTGGCAGGCGGCGAACCTGTTTGGCGCGGCGCTGCCAGCGCTTCGTGTTGGCCCGCATTTTCAGGAATTCTGGATCGCGAGGGCGTACGATTTCGCCTGCGTCATCGGGATTGCGGTTGCGGCGCTGGGTTTGGGCGCTACGGTGACGGACCGGCTCGTGGCGAAGCGCGATGTTCTTGGGGCGCTGCTTGCCCTGGCGGTGGGTCTCTGGCTGCTGGCCGTACTCGTACTCGTGGCGGGATCCGTGTCCATCGCGAATATCCCGCTTGTATCTCTCACATTGCTCTGTTGGTTTTTGCCTGCGCCACGGAAGTTCGTCCGCGATTTCCAGGTTTCAACGGACCGGACCGACCGCTGGGCGAAGCTGATGGTCGCGTGCGTCGTGCTGGCCGCGGTGCTCAATCTCGCGGGTGCGTTGGCGCCACCATTTGAATACGACGAACTCGAATATCATCTCGGCGCGCTGGCGGATTATCAGCACGCAGGCCGTATCGTGTTCCTACCCCACAACTTCTACTCGAACCTGCCACAACTGACGGAGATGTTGTACCTGTTGGCGACGACCATGACCTCGGATATCGCGGCGAAAATACTGCACTGGTTGTTTGGCCTGCTCGGCGCGGTGGCGGTGTTTGGCGTGGCCCGGCGGTTATGGTCGCGGGCCGTGGGGTTGACGGCGGCGGCCCTGTTCTATTGTACACCGTTCGTTCAGGACCTTGGTCAGACCGCGCGGATTGATCTGGCGACCGCGTTTTTCGCGACGCTGGCGTTCGGCGCGCTGGTGATTGGAAGCGAGGAAGAAAACCGCAACCTTGTTTGGTTGTCGGCGCTCTGCGCCGGTGCGGCGGTGGCGACAAAATGGACGGCGATCCCGATCGTGCTGCTGCCATTGGCTATATTATTGGTATTCCGTCGGGAGTTTCGTTTGCTACCGGCCTTCGGCCTTCTGGCCATGGCTGTGGTTGCGCCGTGGCTGGTGAAGAATTGGCTGCTGGCCGGCGACCCGGTCTACCCGCTATTCCATCAATGGTTCTCGAACTCCCATTGGACCGCGTCGCAAGCCGCGGTTTTTTCGGAGAAACATTATCCGACATTCGGATGGGGAACCATCGGACAGTTTTTCTCGCTACTGTGGAATTATTCATTCGTTGAGACGGGCGCGGTGCCCTTGTTGCTGATGACAACTCCGCTGGTCCTGTTGGTCACGCGATTCGAACCAGCCGCAAAGCGGGCAGGGTGGTTGGTGGCGGGCGCATACGCGAGCTGGTTTTGCTTCACCTTTCGGCCCTGGCGGTTCTTGTTCCCAACCTTTGGCATGGCGGCAGTGACGGGCGCATTCGCCATGGACAAACTCGGTCGCGAGGCGCCCGCGCGATTCGCCGTGCGCCTTGCCGTCGGAACCGTCGTGCTGGCAAGTCTGGCGACGCTGGCACTTAATGATCTGGCGGACACAGAAAACCCGGAGCACCTGCCGCCGCAGATGAGTTTTCTGCAGTACGCACTCGGACAAGTCACGCGGGATGAATTCATCGCGCGGATGGGGAAGGGTGTGCTTGAGCCAATCGTTTGGATGAACGAAAACCTGCCTGTTGGCGCCAAAGTGCTCTATGTGGGAGAAAGTCGCGTGTATTATGCGAAACATCCCGTCCTGTGGAGTACGGCGTTTGACCAGCATCCGCTGACCGCGATGAGTAATGGGGCGAAAACGGAGGAGGAATTAGCGGCGGCGCTGCGCACCAGGGGTATTACGCATGTGTACATAAATTTTGCCGAATTGGATCGGCTGCGACGCGGCTACAATTACATGGTGGACGCGAATTGGAATCTAATCCGGTATACCCTGCAACACCAGGCGACCGAAGTTCACCGGACGGGACGCAGGGTTGTGTACGAACTGGCGAAAAAGTAATCGATGAAGATTTGTCATGTCATAACCCGGTTGATCGTCGGCGGGGCGCAGGAGAACACCGTGTCCACTTGTATTGGCTTACGGAAGCTGGGCCACGACGTGGACCTGGTGATTGGGCCACAAACGGGGCCGGAAGGTTCGCTCCACGATCAAGCGAAAGGGGAGGGTGTACCGATCATCGTTGCGGAGGAGCTGCGGCGCGCACTGAATCCGTTTCACGACCTGGGCGCCTGTACCGCGCTACGGAGGCTGTTCGTCGGGAAACGGTACGACGTGGTTCATACACACAGCGGGAAGGCCGGATTCATCGGGCGCATCGCCGCGAAACTGGCCCGGGTGCCGATCATTGTGCACACGATTCACGGGCCGTCCTTCTACGAATACCAACATCCCATTGGCAATTGGGTTTTCCGTTGGGCGGAACAGGTGGTGGGTGGATACACGACGCAATTCGTCTCCGTTGCGGACGCCATGACCGAGCAGTACCTCGCCGCGGGTATTGGCAGGTCCAATCAGTATGTGACCATCCATAGCGGCATGAACATCGATGCGTTTTTGAGCGCGCGACGCGATGATTCGCTGCGCCAAGCGCTGGGGATTTCCTCCGGTGACTTTGTAGTTGGCAAGATTGCGCGCTTGTTCCGGCTGAAAGGACATGAGTTTCTGTTCGAGGCGGCGCCACGCATTGTGGCCGCCGTGCCGAACGTCAAATTCCTGTTGGTGGGTGATGGAGTCTACCGCGAACGGTTTGAGCGACGGGTGACAGAGATGAACCTGCGCGGTCATTTTGCCTTTGCGGGTCTCATCCCGCCGAGCGAGGTTCCGCGGTACGTGGCGTCGATGGACCTGCTGGTGCACTTGTCGTTGCGGGAGGGCTTGCCGCGGGCGTTACCCCAGGCGCTTGCTTGCGGAAAGCCGGTGGTGGCTTTCGACGTAGATGGCGCGCGCGAGGTGTGTATTGACGGAGAGACCGGTTTGCTCGTGCGGGCGGGGGACGTGAACGGGTTGGCCACCGCCGTGATTCGGTTGTTGCAGGACAAGGAATTGGCAAATAGAATGGGCGGGCGGGGCAGAAATCTGGTCAAGGAGCGTTTTTCGGAGGAGCGGATGGTGAGACAACTCGACGAGTTGTACCGGCGACTGTGGACGGCGCGGCACTGACATGCACTGGCTGCTGGTTTATTTCTATGTGTTTGATGTCAGCTTCGGGCTGGCTTTGCTTCTTACACCCCTTTTCAAGCGACTTTCCATCCAGTGGAATTACATCGACCAGCCGGACCGCGAGCGGAAGATTCATACCGAAGCGATGCCGTTGTTGGGTGGGGCGGCGGTCTTCTGCGCGTTTGCAGCCAATGTGGTCTTTAACTACTTGTTCCTTCTTCCACTGGCGAGCCGGGTGGACCTGCCATTCGTCGAGATGCCCGATGTAAAGATGTATTTGGACGGCGCGTTCTCGGTCTGGCCGAAGTTGCTGGTGATCGTGCTCGGAGGCGGATTGATGGTGGCGCTCGGGATGTACGACGACAAATACGAGATCAAGGCGCGGACGAAATTGATCGCGCAAATCGTCATTGCGCTATTGGTGGCACTGGCGGGGATCCGGGCCACGGTTTTCATTCACAACACGTTCGTGAGTTATGTGTTAACGGTGTTGTGGATCGTGACCATCACCAACGCGATGAACTTTCTCGATAACATGGACGGGCTGTGCGCGGGCATCGGGCTGGTCTGCGCGGCACTCTTTGGGCTTATTGCGGGGATTCAGCACCAGTATTTCGTCTGTCTCATCGCGCTGGCGCTCGCAGGCGCATTGCTGGGTTTCCTGCCGCATAACTTCAAGCCCGCGACGATTTTTCTCGGGGACGCGGGTAGTCACTTCGTGGGCTATATGCTGGCGGTCCTGCCGATTTGCGTCACGTTCTATCACCACGGGACAACGCCTACACTCTTGCCAGTGTTGATTCCGCTGTTGGTGCTGGCAGTGCCGTTATTTGATCTCGTCATGGTGACGTGGATTCGGTTGCGCGGTGGTCAGCCAATCTATCAAGGCGACGTGAACCACATTTCCCATCGGCTGGTGCGGCTCGGCCTGCCGCAAAGTTGGGCGGTAACGCTGATCTATCTGATCACGCTGACCCTTGGCCTCGGGGCGACCATCCTGCTGTGGTCGGAAATGACCGCCGCGCTGATCGTGATCGTCCAGGCCATCTGCATTCTCGCCGTCGTGACCTTACTGGAGCGGCTCGGCGGGAAGTGAGACGGTTGACTCGGTTGCGTCAAACTGCGAATATCTCGCGCCGATGAAATTTTACGTCACCACAGCTATTGATTATATCAATGCGCGCCCGCACATCGGGCACGCGTTGGAAAAGATCGGGGCGGATGTGGCTGCGCGCTACCATCGGCTGTCCGGTGACGATGTATTTTTCCTCACCGGTACGGACGAGCACAGCCTCAATGTGCAGCGGCAAGCGGAAAAGGAAGGTCTCTCTCCGCGTGAGTATTGTGAGCGAATGATTCCTGCCTTCACCGAAGCGTGGGCGAAACTGGGCATTTCGTACGACGGTTTCCTGCGCACGACCGATCCGCAGCACGAAGCGGCTGTGCAACTGCTGTTCGAGCGACTCGTCAAGACGGGGTATTTGTACGAAGGCGACTATGAGGGAATGTACTGCCCCAGTTGCGAAAATTACTATACCGAGAAGGATGCACCGGATGGACAATGTCCCATCCACAAGCGCTCGCTCGAGCGAGTGAAGGAGAGGAATCTCTTCTTCAAACTCAGCGCTTTTCAAGAGCAATTGCAGAAGTTGATCGAGACGGCCGAGTTCCGGATCGAGCCGGTGATTCGCCGAAACGAGATTCTCGGCCTTATCCGGGAAGGCTTACAGGATGTCAGTTTTACCCGTAGCAACGTTCGATGGGGTGTGCCCAGCCCGGTCAACCCGAAACAGACCATTTGGATATGGCCGGACGCGCTTACGAATTACGTCAGTGCCATCGGTTACGGTAGCGATGAAGCGAAATTTCAGCATTGGTGGCCGGCGGATGTACACATCATCGGCAAGGACATTACGCGTTTTCATTGCACGATTTGGCCGGCGATGCTGTTGGCCCTGGGGCTGCCATTGCCCAAGATGGTGTTTGCGCATGGTTTCGTTACCATTGACGGTGAGAAAATCAGCAAGACGCTTGGTAATATGATCGAGCCGTCGCAGGCCCTGGAGAGGTACAGCGCGGACGTGTTGCGATATTATTTCATGCGTGAAGTCCCGTTCAATGGAGACGGCGATTTTTCATGGGCGCGGGTGGAGCAACGGTATAACGCTGACCTGGCGAACGATCTTGGTAATCTCGTGAATCGCACATTGTCGATGATCCAGCGTTATCGCGACGGTGTTGTGCCGACGGCGGCAGATGCAGATTTAAAAGCCGATGGCGAGAAAGCGACGGCGGCGTATCGCGCGGCAATGGCAGAGTTGAACTTCAGCACGGCACTAGAGCACGTATGGGGCTTTGTCACGCGGGCCAATCGCTATGTTGAAGAGACGAAGCCGTGGGCCTTGGCAAAGGATCCAGCGCAAGCAACTCGGTTGGATTCCGTGCTCTACAACCTGGCAGAATCGACGCGCCTGATTTCCCTTCTGGTAACGCCGTTTATGCCGACGATCGCGCACCAAATACGGGTGCAGTTGGGCGCGACGGAAAAACTCCAGGTGCTTTCAGAAGAGATTGTATGGGGGCGCCTTGCGCCGGGGACGAAGATCGGGCAGATTGCGCCGTTGTTCCCGAAACGCACATGATCCGGTTGCCTGAGTCGTCCCGCTTTCACGTCATCGATGAGCCGAAAGTGTTGCCTCGTTTCGGGCATCTCGGGTCCCGGCCAATCTACGTCTATCTTCCCGAACTTGCAGAGCACGATCATCGTCGGCGCTTCCCTGTGCTCTATTGTCACGATGGCCAGAACATCTGGGACGATCCGCATTGTTGCTTCGGTCACGGCGGCTGGTGCCTCAACCTGATCGCCGATGAGTTGACACGAGAAGGAAAAATGGAACCGACCATCCTGGTCGGCATACCCAACACGCACGCGCGCTTCCGCGAATACACACCGGGAAAAACCTACGACGATATTCTCGCGCACCCTTATGCGAATTACGTTGTCGATGTCGTGAAGCGCTGCGTCGATCGAAAATTCCCGACTAAGAAGGACCGCAAACACACCGCGCTGCTGGGTTCCTCCCTGGGCGGGTTGGTCTCGTTGTGGATGGTGCACAAGCTTTCCGAGACATTCCGCCAGGCCGCGTGTCTCTCCGGCGCGTTTCAGGTCCGGGATCGACAAAGCAAATCGTTCGTCGAGTTCATCAAGGAACGCGAGCATCAGGACCTGCGCATCTATCTCGACTGCGGCACGGTGCGCGACGGCGCGCCGCAATCGCGCAAAGTGCATCAGGCGTATCTCGCACGCGGCTGGCGCGAAGGCGGCGATCTCTGCTACTTCGAGGACAAGGGTGGTGAACACAACGAGCGCTGCTGGCGCGATCGTGTGTGGCGCGCGCTCGTTTTCCTCTTCGGAAACGCGACCGACGCGAAGTGAAAAAACGTTCGGATCCTCCGCACGCGCGGCACGAATCTTGTAATCGCGGATTGTGTGCGTGGTAAAAGTTGCTCAATCCTCATTGTTGTTCTACATCCCCCGGCGCCTGAGAATTACGACTCTCCACGCGTATGCATGCCGAATCGCGCCTGCGTAAACTCGTTCGTTTTCGTGATCGAAGATTTTTCCACATATTTTTCGGAAAGGTGTTGACACGTTAGGGGTAGTTGTGTCAAACAGTGGGGCGTTGTGGGGATGGTGATTTTCAAGGAGGAATCACGATCCAAATGGTCAAGGCACTGACAAGGACGGTGTTCGTTGGCACGTTTCGGCACTCGGTTGACGAAAAAAAGCGTGTAGCGATCCCGGCAAAATGGCGAGCCGCCGCGAAAGGCTCGCAGGAGTTTTACGTGTTGCCCGACCCAAAGAATTGTCTGGTGGTGTTGCCGGCATCGGCGATGGAGAAGATGCTGGAGCGCGCCGACGACATTTCGATTGGGGAGTACGAGCGACGCGATGTTCTCCGTCTGATCGCCTCCCGCGCGCATGGTTCGCCCTGTGACACGCAAGGGCGCATCGCCTTGACAGAAGAGCTGAAAGAGCACGCTGCCGTGGATAAAGAAGCCGTGCTGGTGGGAATGCTGACACGGTTTGAGATTTGGTCGCCCGCCCGTTGGGCTGAGGTTGACCGTAATGCGATGCAGAAATTTTCGGAAGCCGCCAAGCAGGTGGGATTGTGAGATTGAAATGAGCCGAGAGAACGCCATGGGATTCTTGAGTTTGAACCGCAGCCTGACGAGCCTGGGCAGCGAAATGCGGCAGTTCCGACTACCGCGGATGAATCCATTTCCGAAATTGGATGGACGAATTATCCACTCGCCAGGCGTCAATGGAGTAACGCGGTCTGCTTCACGCCCCGTAGCGCGAGGCGCGGTCATCATCGAGGGCGGTTGCGGCTGTTTGCCGGAGATGGCCACCGATGTGATCGATACTTCCGCGAGCTACACCGTGGAGAACGTGAAACGCGAACGTTCCGGCAATAACCCGTGGTCGCGTGTTGGATTTGGACATTTGGTCGGACGAATGTTGGGTAGTCATCGTGCTGCGCGCTTGTGAGCGGGGAACTCGCAGGGCCGTCGCGGTCACGTGAGGCGATGACGGCGGGAGTGAAGGCTCCCGTGAGTGGGGCAGGGAGGTGTGTCAGAGGAGGCTTGGATCGGCGTACGTAAGTCGTCGATTTCCTGCCGATCAGAGCTTCCATATGACCTATCACACCCCTGTTCTAATCAAGGAGGTTGTAAACCAGTTGCAGCCGCGCCGCGGCGGATTGTACGTGGATTGTACGGTCGGCGGTGGCGGGCATACGCGGGAGATTTTGCGCGCGTGCGGGCCCGACGGACAAATGATCGGGCTGGACTGGGACGAGGATGCCATCGCGGCAAGCCGCGAGCGGTTGGGTGAATTTGGGGCGCGCGTTCAGTTGGTGCGCGCCAACTATGTGGAGTTGGAGAAAGTGTTGATGAGTTTGAGAGTGACAGCGGTGGATGGGGTCGTGTTCGACCTCGGAGTGAGTTCCCGTCAGTTTGACGAGCCCACGAGGGGCTTCAGCTTTCAGCGGGAAGGCCCGCTCGATATGCGCATGAGCCGCCAACCCCGGGAATCCCATG
This sequence comes from Verrucomicrobiia bacterium, assembly GCA_035577545.1. Classification (NCBI taxonomy): domain Bacteria; kingdom Pseudomonadati; phylum Verrucomicrobiota; class Verrucomicrobiia; species Verrucomicrobiia bacterium. Next base: position 1,251 of record DATLVI010000040.1, on the reverse strand, counting down.
GTGAGTGCGGAACCACCGCCCAGGACATCCTCCGCACCGCTGGTCTCGATGAACTCGCCAGGATCTTCCGCGTGTATGGCGAAGAGAAACGCGCCCGCGCGATTGCCCGTAAAATCGTTTCCGAGCGCGAGCACACGCCCTTGGTAACCACCACACAACTCGCCCGATTGGTGGAGCGCGTTCTCGGGCCCAAGCATGGTGGAATTCATCCGGCGACGCGTGTTTTCCAAGCGTTGCGCATCGCGGTAAACGACGAACTCGGCAACCTCAAGAGAGGTTTGGAGGCGGCCACGCAATTCCTGAAATCAGGCGGGCGTATCGCCGTCATTTCCTTCCATTCATTGGAAGACCGGATTGTGAAACAGTTTTTCGTGGAGAAAAGCACGGGCTGCATCTGCCCGACCGATTTACCGGCATGCGCTTGCGGCCGGAAGGAAGTATTGCGGATCGTGACGCGGAAACCCGTCGTTGCCGGCGAAGCAGAAGTGCGCACCAACCCGCGGGCCCGCAGCGCGAAGTTGCGGGTGGCGGAGAAAGTTTAGAGTTTGAAAAATGTTCGAGGGGGTGGGGAACCCCCCAGGGGGCCGGTTCAAGGAGGCCGACCCCCTGGACAAATTTAAGTGATGAAGCGCAACCGTAAACGTGAGTCGTTGAGGTTCGGCACCGTGACAAAATCACTGGTTGTGTGCACGTGTGTCGCTATTAGCGGTTTGGGTTACGTCTGGCAGAAGAACGCGATCTATCGCCTGGGCGATGAGATCAAAAAGCGCGAGACGGCTTTGTCCTCGGCCCACAAACGCAACCTGATGTTGGCCGCGCAAATGGCGCATTTGGAGTCACCGGCTCAACTGGAGGCAGAGTGCCAGCAGTACAACCTGAGCCTCGTCGCACCGAAGGAGAGCCAGGTCGTGCGGCTGTATGAACCGGGGCAGGAGTGGGACATGCAAATGGCGAACGCACCGCTGCCGGCCCAACTCCCACTACAAGCGCGCGGCTCGCAACCAAAAACTTTGGCGAAGCGATGATTCTGGCTCCACAAAAGGGCAGGGCGTTGATTGTGGTCGGCGCATTGGCGTCGGTCTTCATGGCGCTTGGATTCCGTCTCTTTGATTTGCACGTACTACAGCACAAGGAGCTCAGTGCGTTGGCCCAGGCTAACCGCGAGCAGGTTGTCCATCAGCAAGGTCGCCGTGGTGCGATCCTGGATGCGAACGGCAATCTGCTCGCCAATAGTTTGTCCGTACGCATCGT
>DATLVI010000039.1 GCA_035577545.1 Verrucomicrobiia bacterium | reverse complement strand
CTGCTGCTGGCGGCGCTGCCGGATAACGGCGTGCGGCTGATGGCTGAGATTGCGCTGTTCTGCACGCTGCGGGTGTCGGAGATCATGGGCTTGCAATGGAAGCACATCGACTTCGAGAACGGCTGCATCCACGTTCGGCAGCGAATGTCCAACGACGGCGAGCTCGCTGAGCCGAAGACGCGGAAGGCATTGCGCGATCCGCAGATGGGGCATTTGGCCGAGCGGTTGAAGGCTTTCAAATATGCTGGCGTGGCGGGTAATGCCGCGCCTGGAACCGCCCCGGTATCCGGGATTGCTACACGCCAGCACCAGACCGCCGACGATTTCGTGTTCCGCTTCCCGAGCCGCAACGGGGGGTACCTGGGTTCAAATGACCTCGTTAAGAAGTACCTCAAGCCGGCCGCGAAAGCGATTGGGATCGACCATAACGGATTCGCATGGCATTCCCTGAGGCGCCAAGCAGTCACGAACTACAACTCCAGCTTGGGAGTGACGCAGGCGATGAACATGGCGGGCCACAGCACGGTTGCGATGAGCGCCCTTTACACAATGTCGGACGCTGATGCGGCGAACGCGGCGGTGCGGGCGTTCCAGGAGCGGATTGCGGGTGAACCGACCGGAGGTGTGCAGTGATTGAAAGATGCCAAGCCTACGATAAGGGACGCCATTGCAGGAAAAGCAAGAACCTGACGCGCTGTCGAATAACCATTCATCGTGAGCCAAGTTTTAACGCCAAGTTACCCGAAGGGGCAATTATTCTTCTTTGTCCCGACCATTTGCGGCTTTCTCAGCTTGAGGCATTGGTTATGCAGGATAGCCCAAAAGTGCGGTCAGCTGAACAGCAGCGCATCGCGGGCAAGCCAGAGGGCGGTGTGCAGTGATCGCCCAAGCCGTGTTGATTGAAGGTGCGGACGATGTTTATGTCCTTGACGGTTATGTCAACAAGATAACCAAGCTGCGTCGAAAGACATGGCTGGCCCGTAGCGGTATCCGCTCTTCGGTATACGAAAAGGACGCCGCGTTTGAAACATACGAGGAGGCCTGTGTCGCTCTTATAAATAGAGCCGAGCAAGTGGTCGCATCAAAGGAAGTGGAATTGGACAAAGCCAGGGAGCGTCTTAGGAGACTCCGCAAGCGTTTCCAGTTACCGGAGGGAGTGGCGCTTGACGGAATCGCGGGCAAGGCAGCGGGCGGTGTCCAGTGAAGGGGCATATTCGCAAAGCCATCGTTTTAACGCATGAGCGCACCGCTCGAACTAGAGACGGCGGCGGATTCCACAGAAAGGCTAGTCTTGGCGAGGCTAATCCGATGTCTCGCCTAAGTGCCGTCGATGTTGCTGAGATTCGCGCATCCTTCGCCGCTGGTCATGATGTCAAAGTCATTGCCGCGAAGTATAATCTCAAACTTCAGTATTGCCGCGAGATCATCAGCGGAAAGTACTGGCGTCACGTTCCTGGGATTCCGAGCAGCGTGGCTATCCTTCCAAAGCGCTTGCATTTGGGCTGCGATCCGATGTGCGGAGAGTGCGTGGCGGTGCAGGAGGCATTCAACGACAAGATGGAGGTCTACGTTGAGAAGGCCAGGCGCTCGTTCTGGAAAGAAATGCGCCGTTTGCTTCCCGGTATGTTCGCTGCCGAATATCCTAAATGGCTTGATCTTGAAGTTAAGGAATTTAACGTTCGCACGCTTGAGATCGCAGCCGATTGGGCTTTTGAAGTTTGGAACCAGGGTGTGCCCATCGCGGGCAAGCCAGAGGGAGGGGCGCGGTGAGCGAGAAGTTGAGCGATCGTAGCGTAGAGGCTCTAGGCGAAATCGTCGGGGCGTTGAATGAATATGCCGACCAGGTTGAAGCGCTGGAGCAGAAGCTGGCCGAGCGCGATGCGCTGATAGAGCGGATGGTGGATAGTCTCCGTAACGTGCTCGCGGATTGCGCTCTTTACAAGCCGGAGATATGGACCGCTCGCATGGACGATGCCACGGCACTATTGCGAGAGATGGATTGCGTACCACTCGCCGCGACCGAGCAGGCCGCGCCGGAAGGGGCGCTAACCGAGGGAGGGGCGCGGTGAGAACCGAAGCAGAAGTCCGGGCAATGGTTGGTAGGTTTGAACGATTCAACGATAAACATCTGCAACGGATTTGTTCTGGAGTAACAGAAGAAGACTGCGGGGAAGTGGCTGTCGTGTTCAATTCAAACTCCTCGATGCTGTGCGCTCTTAGATGGGTCTTGGGCGAAGACACTATTTCGGTGCAGCAAAATGCCTCCGCCAAAGTCGGACCGGCATGAGATTCGCGCATGGATTGTCCGGTAAGTGAGAACTGGCCAGTGTTAAGTGGTTTAGTTTGCTACCACGCGCATAATTGGCAGAAGTAAGCGGGGGCCTAGATTACACAGGGCCGGGGTAGTTAAGTTGTTGAGTTTGTGAAGAACCGTTTGGGCGCTTTTTGGGCGCTGGAAAGGCGAAAGGCTGCATGAATTGGGCGTTGATGGACGGCGATGCACTCACGGTTTTACGAACGCTGGAGAGCGACAGCATCGACTGCTGTGTGACATCGCCGCCGTACTGGGGCTTGCGCGATTACGGGGTGCCTGGACAGCTCGGCCTCGAGCGCACGCCTGAGGAGTACGTCGCCCGCATGGTGGAAGTGTTCCGCGAAGTGCGGCGGGTGATTCGTGGAACGCTGTGGCTCAACATCGGGGATTCGTATGCGGGATCGAGCATGACGGGCGGAGGTAAAAGCCTCGAAACCAATCAGCACTTAGATCGGATGTTTAAGAAACCAAAGCAGGAAGTAAATGCCAAGCCCAAAGACCTCGTAGGCGTGCCATGGATGCTGGCCTTCGCGCTCCGCTCCGATGGCTGGTACCTGCGCTCCGAGATCATCTGGGCGAAGCCGAACCCGATGCCGGAGAGCGTTACGGATCGCCCGACCAAGGCGCATGAGCAGATATTCCTGCTGGCCAAGAGCGAGCGGTATTTTTACAACGCCGATGCGATTCGGGAGGCCGACTCATGTCAGCAACACCATCGGAATGTGCTCAACGGAGCACCGAGTTTAGAACCATCGGGCGGACTTCGTAATGCCCACGGTGGGTTATGGGGTACTCCAGAAAAGAATGGATCCGGGCGCAACAAGCGCTCCGTCTGGACCGTCGCCACGCAGCCGACGCCAGAAGCGCACTTTGCCACCTATCCGATTGCGCTGATTGAACCGTGCATCCTGGCAGGATCGCCGGAAAGCGGTAGCGTGCTAGACCCATTCGCGGGTGCCGGGACAACGGGACTGGCGGCACTTAAGCACGGGCGCACCTTCGTGGGGATCGAACTGAACCCGAAGTACATCGACATCGCCAATCAACGCGCCTACGAGAAGATGCCGCTATTGGCGGCAGAGGCAACCGTATGACCGCCGCCGCGTTCATCGCCGAACTCGAAGCCGCGCTGAAGGAGACGCCGGGTGCGCAGGCCGTTTGCGTCGGACAGCTACAGATGGCGAAGGCGATCGCGCTGCTGCGGGCGGGGGAGGCGATGTCGGATTCCGGACCATACCACGTAAGTCGCTTGTCTGCTTGGTCCGCGTGGGACGAAGCAGCCGCCATGTCAACTGAGTGGCGCGAGGTGCCGCGATGAACTGGAGACCTATCAAGTGCGGTTTCTGTGGGCTAGAAACCAACAATTCCGACAAGCTTTGCAACACCTGTTGGGAAGTCATAAAGCGGCTTAAGGGAATGCCCCCGGCAGTAGTCAATAAGATCCTGATCTACTGCGGACACACCCCGGTTATTGAGGCGCCGCGATGAACGAGGCCCGCTACGTGGTCGGTCTGCCGGAAGGTGGCATGAAAATCGTGATCGTTCCAAACGAACTGCGGGATGCCATCAACGCGCACCTTGACGCCGCGATAGCCCGAGCGCCCGGAGCGGAGATGGACCGCGAGTACTTCTATTCGGTGCTGCTCGCATTCTTCGATGAGAACGGCTACCTGCCGGATTTCACGCTAGAGAAATTCAAGACAGTCATGACCATCACCGATCTGCTCACCGAAATCGACCGCATGATCGCGGAGAACAATGACCCGGCGGCACTCGCCAACTTGGGCGCGGTCCTCCAGGTGAGGGGCGATGAGGCCATCCGCAAGGCCGTGGAGATTGTGCTGAAGAAGGGAGGGCGAGCCGCATGAGTTTGAGTTCTGGAGTCATCTCAACACACGACGTTCCGCAACCCTGGAGTGTTTGTAAGGCCTGCGGTTCAAGAATGAAAACGATGCCAGCCAATTACGGAGATCAGCATCGTTGTGGACCTTACGAATGGGCTGAAAGAACGAATGCGTTGCTGGAGCGGTTGATTGATATCGCTGTGGCCTTCGATGAAGCACGCAGGGGATTGCGATGACCACGATTCGCGGCACACGGCCCCGGCGCGTACCGACGTGGCTGATCCTGCTGTTCGACGCGGTGGCTCTGGTAGCTGTACTGTTCATGGCGGGCGCGTTCGGCGATGTCGGCGCGAGATTGGCGGGTGGACGATGAGCTTTACGCCGGGACCGTGGAAAGCAGTGCCGCTTGCCTCGGGAATAACCATACAGACCGACCCAGTTGATCTTCGGCGCAGTGGTATCGCAGAAGTTCGTCTTTGGCCGGGGAACGAAATAGCTAAGGGTAACGCCAGACTGATCGCCGCCGCTCCAGATCTACTGGAAGCGTGCAAAGCGGGTCGCCAGAAGCTCGTCACTTACGTTTCGGTTTACTCGGGAGATAAGGAATTGCGAAAGCTCCTGGACATGTGGGATGCCGCCATCGCCAGAGCCGAGGGCCGCACATGACCGAGCTCCGCAACACGACCGTGCAGGTGAGCGCAGAGGGCACCATCATCATCCGCATCCGCGAGACGGGCCGGGTGCTCACGATCACGCGGAAGCTGGCGAATACCGAGATGGTCGCGCTGGAGACAATGCTGGCGCGGCAGGCGGATAAGGGGGCGGCTTAGATGAAAAAAGAACCAACTGAGAAAGTTATCGAGACTTCAACCATTCGGCTCAGTGCCGATGAGACCCGCACCATTATGCGGGCTTCAATTAAAGGCAACTGTAGCAATGATTGGCGATGTTCCAGTCTCGTTGGCATGGGAATAATGCGCAAGGTACGTTCGACGCCCGATGAGTCTGTTGATAAAAAGCGAGAAGAGTTATGGAACAGAATATCGAAGGCCGTAGAAAAGCGAAATCGGACAGCGCTCGATTCTGCATCCAGCGAATTGGGCAAACTGGACAGGGACAAAGAGGCATACGTCTACGTGCTCACTGATATCGGAAAGCAAATAGCGCGTGGGATCACCGTGCGACTAAACGGACAATACGCATGACCGACGAACAGCGGCATCGCCTCGACATCGCCGAAGCCTACGCGCATCTGTTCTGGGCGCGTGCGCTGAACCCTGGCGTGGCGCGGGATGCGTTCGTCCGTGAAGCGAGAGCAGAAATTCGCCGGCTGAACCCGCCGGATGACGAGGAGAGCGAGTTGGAAGCGCGGCGCCGTCCGTGGCGCGGAGGAATGGTCGCGTGACGTCTGTCGAGCGTGCCGCGCATCTCTACGGGTGCTTCTATTCGTGGAAGGCTGCGGAAATCTGCAAAGAGGAAGGCATCTCAGCCGCGGACATGAAACGCGGTTACGAATTGTACCAAGCACGGCGAGATCAGCAGCTATTCGATGCGCGGTACTACGGTTCGCCGGAGTACGGTCGTATCACGTTAGATGAAGCTGGACTCGCGGAGGCAGTGCACGAAGAGGAGAGATTATGCCAGCAACACAAGAAGCAATAGCGGCGGCGCTCGCCGAAGAGTCGCCGTGGAGTGATGGAGTGAAGTCGCTCATCAGGTGGCAATTCGAGTTGCATAGCGATTTCAAAACCGCGCTCTGGAATGCGATTAAGACAGCGGACCAAGAGAACCTGTTGCGGCTGTCTTACGGGTTCCCGGAGGAAGTCAAGGCGTTCATCCACTGGAATTCCGGGGATCTCGGAGAGCAACTGCGTAAGTCAGGACTGGAGATATAACAATGTCGCGTAAAGCGCAATCAATCGAAGAAACAATCGGCGGCTATTTCGCCACGGCTACCGCTGAACAGTGTCGCCAGATGATGCTGATGGCTCGCGGAATCATGAACGCGCGGTTCCCGAAGCAACCGGCGACGCGCAAGCCGCGCAAGAAGGGGGAGCCAAATGTCAGCGCAGCCGCAAACTAGTCAGCGTATCCCGGCTATTGATTATCACGCCGCTCCAGGTCTATCGAATAGCGCTCTCGCTGACTTGGCTGTTTCGCCGCTGCGGTTCTGGCACTTGCATGTGAATCCCAACCGACCAGGGGAGGAATCCACGCCCTACCTGCAATTCGGAAGCGCCTTGCACACTGCTGTCTTGGAGCCCGATGAATTCGAGAAACGATATGCCTGCAAACTCGACCCAACGCTATACCCGAATTTGCTGGATACGATGGACGATCTGAAGGCGTGGCTCACGGAGCATGGGATGCAGACCAGCGCCAAGCGAAAGCGAGAACTGGTGGATCGCGTACACGCCAAAGACCCAGACGTCCCTATTCTTGAACTGCTGAAAGAAGCGCACGATGCAAAGCACGAGGGCAAGATTCAGTTTACCGTGGAGGACTGGATGCGGATCGGAGGTGCCGCTCACTCGCTCAGGAGTGAGCCCAAGGTAGCCGAGATACTGACAAATGGCGATGCGGAAGTGTCTTGCTTTGTCACCGACCCAGAGACGGGTGTACCGCTCAAGGCTCGGTTCGATTGGGTAACTCCCAAATGCACGCTAGACCTTAAGACCTTTTCTCAGCAACGATCCAAGACAATCGACAAGACTATCGCCGATGCTATTTGGTACGAGCGTTACTACATTCAGGCCTACTTTTATAGCTTGGTGCGGGCAATCTCAAGCGGAGACACGACTGCCGCAGGTCCGCAAAAGGCACCAGAGTTCATCATGGCATTCGTTGAAAGCGAAGAGCCGCACGAAGTTCGCATACGATCCTTTCGCCCGAAGGTGGCTGGCGAAATTAATCTGTTCTGGCAACGAGCGCGAATTGAGGTTCACGAGCTGATTCGACTGTATGCAGATTGCTTAGATCGATTCGGGGATAAGCCGTGGCGCGATCCACGCGATGTAGATCCACTGGAAGATCACGAGTTGCCGGCATTGTTAGCGAGTTGAAACCCTATGGCATTCATTAAAGCTGTTCGACAAACCGTTCCGATGCTCATCAGCTTGTCTGGTACAAGCGGCAGCGGGAAGACCATGAGTGGGCTGCTGTTGGCCGCTGGCTTGGCTGGAACAAACGGACGCATCGGCATGATAGACGCCGAGAACAAGCGCGGCAGTCTCTACGCGGATGATCCGTTGGTTACGTCCGCACTTCCGCAAGGCTACGAGATCGAGGAAATCTCCGCTCCGTATACCCCAAAGAAATACATAGATCGCATCACCGAGGCCGAGAAGTCAGGCATCTCCGTGTGCATCATTGACAGCACATCGCACGAGTGGGAAGGCGAGGGCGGATGCTGCGACATAGCGGAAAACAACAAATTGCGAGGCATGCCGAACTGGGCAATGGCAAAGCGCGAGCACAAGAAGTTCCTGGCTTATTGCCTGTCTTCCAACATGCATATCATCTTCTGCCTGCGTGCTAGGGAAAAGATCAAGATCGTAAAGGTCAATAACAAGGAAGAGATCGTACCGATCGGCATCCAGCCTATTGCCGAAAAGAACTTCGTATTTGAAATGCTGCTATCTCTGCAATTCGACGAGGCGACGCATTATGCACGCGGCATTAAAGTTCCGAAGATGCTCGTGGACGTGTTCCCTGGCGACCGGATGATTACGAAGGCCGACGGCGAAAGGATGCGGATCTGGAACGAAACTGGTGCCACTGCAGAACCAAACGAGCAACTGAAGAAGCGAGCTCGTTCGTCAGCAGAACAAGGCATGGCGACCTACACGGCGTTCTTTGCGGAATTGAGCACTCAGCAAAAAAAGGTCATCCGAGATTCGGTTCACGATGAACTTAAGGCAATCGCGGCATCCGCGGATAAGTCCGACGCCCCTCAGGAAGTCTCGGAGTTGCCTGATCCATTTGAGTTTAGTCCAGGCCACAGGCTCGTTTGTAAAGGCGTGCTTTACGAGGCTAATAGCGACCTGACGTCTTGGACTAAGGTTGAGCACGCAGCATAAACGGCCCGCCGAGCCAATCGGCAGAAAGGAAAACCCGTATCGCGTAAAGCCAATAGCAAGGTTCGTACCGCGAGATGTTGAAATTCCCTGATTAGCCTTCGCGAGGAGGCCGATCAGGTAGGCTGCCGCGAAATGGAGGCATCACGACCGACTCCCGTTCGGTTGCTCCAAACGGCGACAGCCGACCTGATCGAAAGGTCACGGTTTGCTGGCGGGGGAGCCACGGTTCCCTGACACCTCGGTTCACGGGCGATGATCCACGCCAGCAGTGAGATTGGATTCGTCGCGCGGCTGTCATGCGCGTGGCGACGGCTGGCGTCGGCGAGATACGCGCCGAGGGATGCGGACCAGACGATGGATACCGTACCCAGTACCCGCAAGGGAAAAGGCACCTTGCCACGACGGTGGCACGCCAGCCTGAGTTTGAAGAAAGGAAGCAAATGCAGCCAACCGATACAACACAGACCGTACAAGTTTCAGAGGAACTGGTGCAGTCAGTAATTGATAACTACAAACGCCAAGCAGCGACTCACAACGCTCATGTAGACGTGATTTGGAAAGATATGTGGGATTCGGTGTACGACTCCCGCTCGCGGGGATTCCATGCACCTGACCCGCCGCAGCAATTCTACTGGGTTGCCAATGAACCGCTGCTGCGCCAGATCGCAGGCATGATCGGAGGGATTCCTGGCGTCGATCCATTCATCGACATACCTGCGCCTCCGATTCCGCCGCCTGCGGTGGCTCACCCGAGCATTCTAGTCACAACCGAGCCATCTCTGATCCCTGGCTCATTCTTGGCTCAAGGCGATAGCCCATCGGTGCCAGAGGGCGCGAGGGCACCGGACGCCAGCGGCAGGATCTACCAGAAGAAGGTGTTCCTGCATACGCCGTGGACGACAATCGCGGGCTGGATACCGATAGCGTAGCGACTTTCGGCAGCGCCGGGAGCGTTGCTACAGGCGTTTCCCGCTGCCGGGACTGGGCCGGTGTTGTGCTAAAGGGGGCATCGGCCCATGAAAGGACTTATGGACAATAGCGAACAACTCAGCCCAATGGACCGGCTCGCCGTGGGCCTGCTGATAGAATCCGCCGCGCCGGATCGCGACCGCCTGATCCACGCGCAAGCGGATTTGGCACACAGCCTCTACGCCGAGCGCACGGAGTGGCGTACCCAGGCGCTGCGCAATCAGTGGGGCGCCGCGCTACTCGGCTGCACGGTCGGCGTCATTGGGTCGGTGCTGCTGATGGTGCTGTGCGGAGGAATCCGATGACGCTGGAACGCTCACGGCGGTTCGTCATTGTGCGGGCCGCCATTCTCTCGGGAGGCAGATGACAAAGGGCGAATCAATCTTAGCAAGCAGGCTTCTGGATCAAGCCTCCGTAGAGTTCCATGAACACGGCTGTAACGACATGGACCCTGAGTACTTTGAGGATTTGGAGCCGGAAGACATCCTGCAGTTGGTCGATGGATACAACGAATGGCGCAGCGGTGGATGTGGTGGTGAAAATTGGGAGCCAGTAACTATCAGGAATATCGGTGATGACGAGTGGATGGCCTATCTAGCACACGTCATCGGGAGACGTGCCGCGTGACCATCGCCCTATCGCTGGCCATCCTGTGCGCCGCCGCTGCCCTGGCTTGGGTCTGGTGGACGCGCGACCGCGACCTGCTGCGGAATTCGCGGAGCCAGGCGCTGCGGAAGCTGCTGGAGAAGGCGCAATGAAGCCGCTGGCTTTGGATCTCTTCTGTGGTGCTGGTGGGGCAACCAAGGGACTGCAATGTGCTGGCTTCCACGTAACGGGAGTGGATATCCGGCCACAGCCTAAGTACTGCGGAGATCTGTTCTACGAGGCCGATGCGATGACGTTTCCACTCGATGGCTATGACTTCATCTGGGCGAGTCCGCCCTGCCAGGCACACACGACCATGAAGTCGATGTGGAACGCCAAGGACCATGCAGACCTGATCCCAGCAACGCGCACACGACTTATTTCATCGGGTCTTCCGTGGACGATGGAAAACGTTCCCGGATCTACTCTGATGGACGGCGGGTTCTTTCTATGTGGGTCAATGTTTGGACTTGGAGTTGAAGTCTATGACGGCTGGCGGCAATTGCGAAGGCATCGGTGGTTCGAGTCCACCATTCACGTGCTGGTCCCACCATGCCGTCATAACGGCCCGACGATAGGATTCTACGGAGATCACGCCCGCGACCGGCGGCGGAAAGCTGGAGTCAGGGACAGGGGTCTCGACTTTCCCGATGCGGATAAGTTGGAACTCGGCCGCAAGGCGATGGACATGCCGTGGTCTGACTGGGCTGGCATCTCGCAAGCGATCCCGCCAGCTTATTCCGAATTCATCGGCAGGCAGGTTATGGAGCTTTTGGAGCACTCGGCTGACAGGCAGCAGCAACGGCGCGAGAAGCGCGAGGCCGAGCTGCGGGAGTTGGTGACGCTGTGAAACGCCACTGGAGACGTGAGGGGGAATTTTATCGCCTAATCGATTCCCATGGATGGATACGGGCGATTATCTACTTTGAAATCGAGTGGCAGGGCCTCGGTCCGCTAGGCACTGGCAAAGTGCAACAGTACAACGATACCCAGAAGCGCCGGCTGATGCGCAGTATGGAAGCGATGCTGACGAAATGGGAGCGGTTGTGAGTGTGACCCGCCACGTAGTAGTCAATTTCTTCACAACACCGGAAGAGTTGCGCAAACTCGCTGATGAGATGGAAGCCTTCTGGCCCACTTGTCAGCCTGGGCAGGACAAAACTTCATCTGTGGTGTGGGGAAAGGACACGGTGCTGCACATTGTTGTGGATCAGGACCGCATAAAGACTCCTGGATGGGGCGAGCGATGACCATTTCACCCGCCGAGGTCGCCGCGCTGAAGGTGCCCGAAGCGAACATCCAGGAGACGGTTGTGCAGTATCTCCAGTTGGATGGGTGGAGAGCCTTCCGCACTGAGTTGACGGTACAGCGTGAGCGTGGGCGCGTTGTTGGCGAGCGGGGCCAGCCGGATTATCTGTTTATCCGGTACCAAGATCCCGCCGCGTTCGAAGAGTACGAACAGAAGCGGTGGGCTGAGATCATGTGGATCGAGTTCAAGGCCGGCGGCGAGAAGCAGAAGTGGGCGCAATCTAACTCGCTTAGCGCCAAGTTCCAGCGGGCCTGGCACGCCGCGGAGCGATCACGCGGGGCGCTCGTGCTGGTTGTGGATGACATCAACAGCTTCATTGAATGGTATATGACCTGCGGACTTCTGAGGCGCAAATGAGACTCGATTGCACGGTCGAGGAAGGCTACCGCGAGCTGGCTGATGACGCGCGGGAATTGTTAGATGAGGGGCTTGCGATTCTGAGGCGCGACATCATGCGCTTCGACGAAGACAACGATGACTACCCGCTGCCATCACAACGGGCGCTACTGGAGCGGAAGAAGAAGGTTTGCAAAGCTGTTACGCGCTGGATGGCCGATCTAACCCGCCTGAAGACACGGGCGCTGATCGAGAAGTGACCGGAGTGAGCATGAAGCAGGAGAGCCAGGGGTGACAGGCGCGATGCAGCACAACATCGGACTCATCATGATCTGCGTGCCCTTACTGGCATGGTGGCTGTGGGGCCTATGGGTGCTCGGCTTCAAGGATTGGATACGAGCCACGGGTGTATGTGCAGCCATTCTTATATGGTGTGCGATTGCAGGCTATCTTCTATCGAGGCACGGTTGATAGGCGCGAGGGGCGAAACAAATATCGATGAAAACGTTGTATTCACAGGCGCTTGCTACTATAATGGGAGTCGAGGGATCAACACTCTGGCTCGCTACCAGGGTGCCCAAGACAGTCGGGCGTACCACGGGCTGCGGGTCGCATCCGCAGCCCAGCTCGAACTCCAATGCGACTGGAGACGATGTGGCTAAACAGCTACCGTACTACCCCTATTACACAGCCGACTTCCGCGAGAGCAAGCACGTTCTCGCAATGAACCTATCCGAAGTGGGCCTTTATCAACTCTCTCTCAATTGGGCCTGGGACTACGGCTCGATACCGGATGATCCAGGTGAACTCGCCAGACTTCTGCAGCGCGACAGAAACGAAGTGAAGCGAGCGTGGCCGAAGGTGCGACCGTGCTGGGTGCCGTCTCCAGAGCAAGGCCGCTTGGTCAATCAGCGGATGGAAGCTGAGCGTGTCAAGGCAATCGACAAGTCAGATAAGGCCTCAGTATCGGCCAAATACTCACACAGCGCCAGACGTGCGAACGCACTTGCGAAGGCAAAAGCGGTCGCTATTGCGAACGCAAGTGCGAACGCACTTGCGAACGGTGTTGCGAATCATATTGCGGATGAATTGCATCGCGCGTCTGGTATCTCTTCTGCTGATACTGAGAATACTTCAGAGAACAGAGAAAACCCAAACGCGCGCGATGCAATAGCGAACGCAATAGCGAACGTTAAATTTGATGTGTTGCCTGGGTGCCAGTTGTTCATGCAGGAATACCCCGGTGAACTCAACGACTTGGTGCCGCAATTGTACATCTCTCTCATCGAGAACGCTGTTGATGAAGTCAAGCTTTTCATAAACTTGAAGCTGCACAGACAGTCTCGTAAGTGGAAAGACGGATTCGTTCCGACCGCCGAAAACTTTCTATCGAAGGGCATCTGGAAGTTTCCGCCGCCGAAGGAACCAGACAAGCCTAAATCCAAACTCGATGAGCAACTTGCGCAGGTGGTGGCTCAGATGGCCAGCGAGCCAAGGCCGGAACCCAAGCGCAGCCCGAAGGAAATTCACTTGGAAAATCTTAGGCAGAAAGGCGAGATGTGATCGAGGAAAAAGTAGCAGCGTTTCAGGTGGCTCGTCTGTCTGGGCTCAGTTTCTTTCCAAACCAGGACCCAGCGGTGCAGGAGCTCGTAGCAGCATTGCAGGTTGCCGACAGCGAAGGCATCGCAAAAGCGACCGTGGACGACTTGCTCCACGATGCGATTGAGTGTCCGAAACCATCCGAGATCCGCAGAATTGCCAACTTGAAAAACGAGAAATCCGCGCCGGCCGAACCTTACTGGATGCAGGATCCGACGCCTTCGCACTACTGCCATTTGTGCAAAGGCTGGGGCACTTGCGGCACTCCACCGAACGCGGATTTCTGCTCATGCAGCAACGGGCGCACTGTGAGAAACGATCCAAGGCTGGGCGACAAGTGGCTTGCGATCGTGAACAGCGGGCGGGCGTCTGGAAACATCGCCGCGCTTGCGCGGGCCGTCGATAGCGCGAATCGCACCGGGCGGACCCTGGAGCGGCTATGACCACACGGCAGCGGGCGTGGAGCCGAACACGACTCGTCAACTTACTCTGCGATGAGCGTGATCTAGACCCGGTAAGGGGATGGACATCCATCTTCAACCTTGTGGGGCATCTCTCGTCTGAACAATTATCCAACGAAGTTAGAACGGCCACGTCTCGGCAACGGCAGTTCCGCGCCGAGCGCGAGCGGCTGGAAACAACGAAACCTGCGAGGGCGCTGTGAAACTGGCCATGTGGACGCTGCTGCTGCGATGCACGCCGCTCGCGTGGCAGAAGCTGATCGCGCACGACGATGACGGGAGCCTGCGCTACCGATGGGCGTTCTGGGTAATGCGCAACGCCTGGGGCGCTGGCGACGATGCGATAGGTCGTGAGTACTTCCCGCACTGGTGGGCGGCTGAGGAGCGCGTGAGACGCGGGCAATCGATTGGAAGGTTGGCGTGAAGCAGCTGAAGCAGCTCTACAACCGCGTGACGCGCCTGCCAGAGTTGCCGATACGTCCAGTGCCACGCAGTAAGTACAAGTGGTGGCGAAAGGGAAGCGACGGTTGGGAATTGATTCTGATGGGAGAGCCAGACTGTTTCGCTTATGTCATACGTTATTGGAACCGAGCACGACACACTTCGGCATGGTGCTGGATTCTGTACATGCCACGCGGCCCCTTGAATGAAACCGCACGCGGTTGGGCATCTGCTCCGCACACTGCCAAGCGGCAAGTTGAGGCCGCTATCGAGGAGCACTGGCGATGAATCTGTACTCACACTGGACAACCCTCGCAGATGTGGCCCCGTTTCATCGCGGCGTGACTTGGCGCGAGTGGCAGTGCTGGCGCGTGGCGCAGATGGCGACCGGATGGCTGGCATTGCACGCAGGCGAGAATCCGCTGGCCAATCGAGCGATCGCGACAAAGCGCGATTCCTACGGCTGGAAAAGCGCATGACCAAGCTCCGCGGCCGCACGACGCCCCGCACGCCATACGACACGGGCTACAGCTTGGGCGCCCGCAACATCCACTCGGCGATGCTCCCGTACACCGATTCGGCGAGTTATCTGGAGTTCTATCGCGGGCACCAGGCGGGCTACGCGCAATGGCGGGCGACAATGGCTACGGCGTGGCAGCGGGCCTGCTACGAGGCGCTGGAGCGTACGCAGGGGCTGGAACCGAAGCGGAAGAAAGCGAGGGCGGCGTGAGTTGTCCATGTCCAGAGTGCAACAACGATTGGGGCGGCACTTGCCTCTACGAACAGATCAAGACCGCTAAGCAGGAGCGCGACTCCGCGCTGGCAAAGGTCACCGAAAAAACGAACGAGGTCCTAGCTCTCATACGGGATGAGTTCCGCTTGGTTGCGAAGCTGGCCGAGCAGGCGGCGCTGGTTGAGCGGCTCAGGGCGGCGCTGGAACCGTTCGCGGCCTACGGAGAAACGCTGGAGTCTGTAAATTGGCTACCCGATGAGTGCCCGGTGAGCGCGACACCAGAAGCGTACCTGACGGCTTCCCTGCGAGTTAAGCATTTACGCCGTGCTCATGAGGTATATGCAGGCATAGTCTCCGCCACGCCCGCCGCAGCGCTGGAGGCGCACGACCGGGAGTTGCTCGCTGGATTTGCGCTGAAATCACACAAGTGGACCGGATGCCGTGCCGGTGGCGATCCAACTGAGGCCGGATCAAACGAATGGATTCGGTACTGCGAAGTGTGCGGAATGGAGGATACCTGCGAAGATCCGCTACCGCCGTGCCCGCCGTTTGAGCACGAATGGTTGAAAAAGCACGACCGGGAGTTGCTGGAACGGGTCATTCACGAAATATCCAAATGCACCTGGGCACCGGGATTCGTAACAGCCGACCGCATCCGCGCACTCGCCGCAGCCCCGCAGGCCGCGCCGGAGGAGAAAGCATGAGAACCTGGAGCAGACAATTTCTTTGGGGGCATGGGGGGGTATTTGATTCTGATGGCAACAGGTCTCGGGATCGATGGCATGGGATCTGCTGTTAATGCCAAAACAGCGCATAATCTCGCTGGATTCTGCTTCGGAGCCGCATGTATGCAGGCGCTAGCCAGATATTCGGCGAATAGACGCGGATGGTTAAAGGACGAGGATGCTGAAGCGCCCGCGAGCGGGACGGAGGGGCGATGAACGATTATCTGTTGCCAAAAACCCGAGTATTGCTGTATAGTTGGGCGAGAAACACAACTGACCGGATTTGTTCTATGCGTCGTGACCGGCGGCGCTGCACACCGAGTTTTCGTGCCTGACACCCCAACTATCCAAAAGCTGAAGCCCGCTGACTTGCCCCGTTCCCTCCGAATCGTCAACCCGCCCGAAGGCCATAACTCCTACATTGGCCGGAAACACGCGCTGCGCTTGCTCAAGCAAGGCCGCGGACGCCTGGAGAACTCCAATACCTCGATACGGTTCTGCGATGCGTCACAGAGCGTTTTAGCGGCCCGGAATGCGGCTTTATGGTGCGAGCGGCAACGCAAACGTCTGGCGGCAATCCAGCAGGAGCGGGGATACGATGGCGTGAAGCGCCCATTGCGCCTTGAAGAACTGAAAGCGATACCTTTTGCCGGAGACGTGCGCTGTCTCATCTGAGCCGAGAATGCAGCCCGCGCGCCTCAGTGACGCCGACAGGAGCGAGTACGAGGCCATGCGCTGGGCGTTCTGGCAGTGCACCGAATCGCTGCAGGCCGGCGCCGATCTGCGGATCGTCCACACCGACAACTGGGCGGTGGTAATCGTACGTACGCCGGCGGCCACGCGCGAGCTGGTGGCCGTGGTTAGCTCGATGCTGGGGTCTTGGCGGCATCCGCACTGGACGGCGGGCTAGGATTCGGGTGATTCCCCCAGAATGCCCAGCCTGCAAAGAGACCCATGCCGAACGCGCACACGATGCAGGATAATCCAACCCACATGAGATCGTTGAGCGCTTCGGTCATGGCTGTGCCTTTTTCTTCGCGGCTTTGGGTTCGGTCAACTGAAGTATGAGGAGCAGTTCGTCGCGCGTTACGGCAACGCGGTCTTCGGGATACCATTTGCCGCCGCGCGATTCGCGCTCCGCCTCGCCAAGGATGATGTAGCCTTCATACAGGCGGAACGACAAGCGTCTTGATTTTGTCCATGTTACGACTCTCATTGGGCGGTGCCTTTCTTCGCGGATTTGGGCGGGCGCGGGGTGTAGGTGTGGGACGCATCGCCAGGACAATGGTTGGCGATAGTGCGATGATCCCAATAGCGTTGACCGCAGTGGGCACACAGCGGCTTGCGGCCTCCGGAGCGACCGCCTTTCTTGTGCTTGCGGAGCGACTGCAAGAGCCGCCCGGCGTTGGTGGAATCGGTCATGACATTCTCCAGTATCCGTCGGAGCCAAGCGATTCAGGCTTGACGGTTGCGTGTCGCTTCATGCGGTAGCAGTTGGGGACCTGCCTCGGTTTCACGTTCAGGTACGGCGGTGGCTGGTCGATGTGGATGAGCAAGCGCGGCACCGGTTTTGCTTCTTTGAGGTGCCAGCACTGTTTAACCCCGTATGGATTCTTGCCGTTGTAGAAGTCTTCTTCGCAACCTTGGCAATGCGATACGTCGATCATGGATTTAAGGGCCCCTTTCGGCCGTTTTTGAGAACTCCTCAAAGAATGCGGCTAGTCGGCGGATCTCCCGTTTTGACGCACAAGCAGCCAAAAATACGATTAGCACCTCAATTGTTGACATCCCTTCGGTCCATTGGCGCGGAATCATTGGCCAGCCTCCTTTGGATCGTCTGTGGAATCGTTTATGAGGGCAATGGCGGCACGAGCGGTAGACTTCGGGTCGTCATCCCCAATCCAGTACCAATCATTGCCCTCTGCAAAATTGCTCTCGTCGGCATAAACCTCCAATGCGGTTAGCAGCACGCTAATTTTTGCTCGGTAGGTATTCAGCATCTGGTCTATTTCCTCACCGACGCGCTTTAGTATAAGTCCCACGCTTTCATCAGGCATTTAGCGGGCCTCCTGTACCTCGGTGTAGGCGTATTTCATAGCGTACTTGCGTTGATCCTCTGGCAGTGGAAAGCAGATGTTAGGTACAGCTACGGTGCTTGGGTTGAGCTTTACAATCGGCTCCCAGCGTCCGCGAATCTTGACCGCCTGTTTGCCCTTGAGCGTTTCTTTGGTGAACACTTCCCGGCCGCAAGTCGCTAAGCAGTGCTCGTAAAACTCTAGCTTTTCGTGCTGTTCGTCAAGCAACACTGTCAAACGGTTGCGGTAGTCGTCAGCAATTGGCTCGGGCGTGCTGTAGTGATAAAACTTCCCTTGCAGCCGATTTTCGAGCACAGCGATTTCGGCCTTGGTTTCTTTGATGCGATTGCCCAGATAGCGCGGATCGCTGTATTGCGAACCATCGGCGGATGCACGAGCGCAAACAGCGCGGCGCTCGTAATACTTGGCCTTGTCGCCTTCCTCGAAACCGCGTTCAAACGTTTTGCTGATGCGATCGCGGAATCTTCTATCGCGTCCCTCGGAGTAATGGCCTACCAGAATCGGCTGGCCTAACGGAATGCAATCTGCCATGCTGTGGGCTCGGTTGTATAGGGCGGTGCTGGATTCCTCGGCCTTATCCGCTCGATCTTCGTATCGGTCGGCGCGTTCAGCGGCCCGTTCTTGCTTCACTTCGATCTGTTCAGCAAAGCTAAGGCGTTCGCCTTCCGTGCCTTGGTTCTCAAAACCGAGTTCGGCGAGCAACTGGGCCAGGAAGTATGTGTTTCCGGCCTTTGCTCGGCTGATCCAGCAGCCATTGCGATTGCTCCACAGGCATGAGTTCTTGAGTTCGTTCCGCTTGGTTTCCGGCAGAGACAGCCAGTCGGCTTTGCCGCCAGTGAAAATGTTCAACTTGTCTGTTTCCAGGTTGTGGACGTAGTATCGATTAGACATTGTGAAAGCTCCATTCTTTCTCAGTGTTAGGGGAACTGGAAGTTTACGGCTTCCACGTTCCCCGCTTACAGAACCATCTTAAATCCAACGTTGGATATTGTCAAGGATTATCTTGAACTATTTTGCGAGCGGCTTTGGTCTCGCGGATCTTGAGCACGCGCGCGCTGGCCTCGGTGCGCCATCCTGCCGAATGGCAAGCGGGGCAGAATACGGGCAGCTTGGCCGTGCGCCGCAGCCAGGTGTGGTGGCAGCGCAGGCAGGTGAGCTCGGACTTCATGAGCGTGCCTCGGGTTTCTCTGGTGCTTTGGGCGGGATGTGATTCAGCACGTAATGCGTCTCGTACTCGGGCGGCATCAATCCCAAGTCCCGGCTGATGAAGGTTTTTCCGCAGGCGCAGCGCACCTTCTGCCACTTCCAGAACGTCCAGCAATACCACGGGCAGGGGATATCGGGCATATAGCCCAAGAGCGGATCATAACGGGCTGTCATGGCTGGACCTT
This sequence comes from Verrucomicrobiia bacterium, assembly GCA_035577545.1. NCBI lineage: Bacteria > Pseudomonadati > Verrucomicrobiota > Verrucomicrobiia > Verrucomicrobiia bacterium. The sequence continues at coordinate 47,222 of DATLVI010000039.1, read as the reverse complement.
GCATTGTGGCTCCTGACTTCGATGAATCATCCAATCGACTTGCCCGTCAATGTGGTGTGTTAGCCAGCCCATTTCAAGTGCGTAAGTGTGAACCTTGCTATTGACGGAGACCGGCAGTAGTTTGGTTTTATCAGCCTCCCGCACTTTGCGCTTGGCGTCCTCCCACATCACTAGCTTTCGATCAGTGGTTTTCATGGTGTCTCCTTTGGGGGTTAGGCGGCAAATACGGCTTTGAATTGTTCGTTGAAGCCGCGCTCATACGCCAGCTTGTCGGCGAGCATGGTTTGCAGCCGGACCCCGATCTTAGCCTCGCGCCTTGCCATGCCGTAAGGGTCTACGATGCCGACCACTCCGGGAGCCATTAGCTTGCGTGCGAACGCATCGCCGAGCGACCGTCCCGCGTGTTCCGCTGCGCTTAATTGTTTTATCATCATGATGTATCTTAATACGTCATCACAGAACAGTCAAGCACTATTTCGCATCCAGCGCATTTTTCCGCGCTTCTAGCTGATTCCATGGGAGATTGAGTTACGTCCGCTCTACGCAAACAATCACTTGCTGAGTCCTTCGGAGTGCCGGCCGACTTGGTGTCAATCCAGGATGCGGCCGCGATCATCGGAGTAACGCGCTACGCCGTCTATGACTGGTTCCGCTCTGGCAAGATCGGCCTCTATGGCCACCCAGGCTCTTACCGCGTCTCTGTCGCTGAATGCCTACCGCGAGTGACGGCCAAGAATCGGCTAAAGCCGCATTTGAGACCTCATGGCTTCAAGAAGAAAAGCGTTCGCTCTGGCAAACAGTCCCAAAGTGCCGAAATATCGGCACCTGATCCAGCAGCCGGAGAGCCTCGGTCGTGATGCGTATACTTGTGCAAAGTATGCGCGAGTGTTGATAAATAAGGACTTGACTGCTGCTGTGCCCAATGTATTGCCCAGAACCAGGCAGCCGGCGACGCCATAACGCTCCATCTGCCGGTATTTCGGCGCTAGGGTGGTCTCGATCCGACGCCGACCCGACCAGAGGGGAGGGGCATCAATCTTTGCAGGGTGCCTCAGCGTGCGGTGCCTGCTGAAGTGGTTTTCGTAAAAAAAAATATGTGGTTGGGGAGTTTGGGGGATGGGGATTGTTGGGGCGTAGATGGGGGTAGGTTGCGATATGGGGTTTGAGTTAGTGGAGAAGGGTCGCGCGGTGAGGCGGTGGTGCGGGGAGCACGGGCTGCACCGGGGGAAGGAGTGTCCTGGGTGCCGGGAGGAGCGAAAGTGGACCACTTCTGATTCGTATGCGCGGCTGGTAGTGGCGCAGATGTTGAAGCAGATCGAGGCGTTCGAGCGCAGAAGGGCGGTGGGTTGATGTACGGTAGTTATACTTCTGTACGTGGCCCAAAAAGGGCTTGTTTTGGACCACTCTGGTCCAAAAAGGCGGGATTTTGAACCGCTTTTCGAAGGTTCCGCCGGAGGTTTTGTACGATCAAAACCTTACCGTAGAGCACCTTAGGGTGTACGGGGCGCTGGCTTCGAGCGTTCGCGGCGGGCGCAACACGACAAACATTGGGCAGCGGCTGATTTCGAAGCTGACGAAACTCAGCAAAACCACTGTAGGCAGGAGACTTAAGGAATTGGCAGAGTTCGGGCATGTGGTGTCAGAAGTGGACCACAAAGGGATGCGGGCGCACTTTCGAATGATATCGCCGGTATTTGCGGTTTATGATCGCAAAAGCTATGGAAGGAAAGGCGTTAATGTTGGCGGCATGAGTTCGACAGTGCGCGTGGCGAGTGCCTGGGCGAAGACCAGCGTGGACCGGTCGGAGATCGACGCCATTCTGGGGCGGAAGGAGAGCGCGTGAGCGAGACCGAAGAAGGCGTGCTCACTACCGTTTTCGTCTGCGATGGCATAGATGCTGGCCATGTTGGGCTGGTTCTGCGTGGAGTTCCACTGACGGAATACGACGGCGAGATCGTGCCGGGAGTAAGGATGACACCAAAGCAAGCACGTAACATCGCCGGACTGCTGCTGGAAATGGCCGAAGATGTTGAACGGGAGAGCGTGTGAGCTACCTGATCGCGCCGCGCTACGGAACGCAGGGGCGCAAGTGGGCGCTGATGGACTCGACCGGGGTGCTGTACTACCGGGCGAGCGTGCAGGAGTTGCTGGACCACCTGCTGCGGTTCAGCGGTAGGATTGAGGTGGAGATACGGCCATGAGTGCGAGGCCACGTCAGAACGACTGCCAGCATGAGCCGCCGTATCCCGATCACGATTGCGTGGTATTTAGCATCCGATCGCCTGAGATGACGGCTCATCTGGCGAGTCACCGCTGTGCAATCGAGGAGCCGCATTCGGTTGCTGTGTGCGGGGAATGGTGTCGCACAGCCGACGACCCGCAGGGCGTGAGCGAGGCGGATGCAAAGTACACCTGCCCGGTCTGCCTGTTCCCGGCGATGCCGCATGAACCAGCGCCGCTATCCGAGCATATCTGCCCGTGCTGTGGGACGCAATTCGGTTACGACGACGCCATGGAAAGCCACGCGGAACTCCGCGAGCGCTGGAAGGCGGCGGGGTGCCCGTGGCATAGCAAGCGGATGAAAGCGCCGGACGGTTGGGACCCGAAAGTGCAATTGGCCGCCGCCTCATGATCGACCTGCGTATCAGCATCCACGAATACGGCGCACGCGGCCATCAGTCGGGGCGCGGGACGCACGTCGATGCGGGCGACCACAGCGGCAACGGGCCGGCGGTGCGGGTGCGGTGCCTGGGCGAGCAACCGGATGACGACCAGCGGACGCGCTGGCTTGCGGAGGAATCGCGGGCCTATGCTCGGTTTCGGAGGAGTTTGAGCAGATGACAGCGACCGAGCAGAACGTTACCAATGGCGTTGGCGGGGTAGTTCACCGCTGGAGCCACCATGAGCAACTATACCTCCGGCTTCTGAAGCGCTGCCTCACGCGCGAACTTTTCCCTGACGGCCATGTGGCGATGGATCTGATGACTCACCGGGTTGTAGATCCATCGCTACGGCGCGTTGGACGCGACTGGCCGAGCGAAGCCGAGACTATGATCGGCATGGAGCGCCTGAATAACGTTCAGCAACTTGTGGGGAACGTGCTGAAGTACAGCATACCCGGCGATCTGGTGGAGTGTGGCGTATGGCGCGGCGGCTGCACCATTTTCATGCGTGCGCTGCTCGCTCTGTTCTCCGATAACTGCCGGCGCGTCTGGGTCTGCGATTCCTTCCAAGGCCTGCCGAAGCCCGATGCTGAGCGGTATCCAGCCGATGCCGGAGACCGCCACCATGAACTTGCGCCGTACCTCGGCGTCTCGCTGCGCGAGGTGAAGGACAACTTCCGGCGCTACGAAATGCTGGATGATCGCGTCAAGTTCGTAGAGGGCTGGTTTGCCGACAGCCTGCCGGCGGCGCCCATCGATAAGATCGCCGTACTGCGCATCGACGGCGATATGTACGGCTCGACTTGGGAAGCGCTGACGGCGCTTTATCCGAAGGTATCGGAGGGCGGCTACGTGATTGTGGACGATTACGCGCTCAAGGGATGCCGGGCCGCGGTGGACGATTTCCGCGAACAGAACGGGATGGTGAAGGACTTGGAAGTAATCGACTGGACCGGCGTGTGGTGGATGAAATGAAAGGCACAGATTTTGTTGATCTAACTCAGGAAGTAATCGCCAACAAGGCCGTGTTTTGCCCGCGTTGCGGTAAAAATCCACTTATCATTGGATGGGAAAACACGCTGTTCGCTGTCGTGTGTCCCGATGGCATATCGTCGATACCGCCTATTGTCCCGTTATGCCAATGTCACCACAACATCGAAGCTGCGATCACGGCGTGGAATTCAATGAGCCTTCCTCAGCTTTGTATGGAGCTACCAGCCGAAACAGTTGAGCGACATCCTGCTGAAGTGTGGTGGATGAAATGACGAACGTTGTTGACTTAACTCAGGAACTGATTGGCTACAACGCCGTGTGCTGCCTGCGTTGCGGTAAAAAGCCTCGCGTCTTTGGATCGGGCGATCTGGGAAAACTCGGCAATGGTTTATTCAGTATCGTCTGCTGCCATGGCACCAACTCTTACACGTCCATCGAATCGGCGATTGAGGCGTGGAATCAGATGAACCCTGCGCCCGTTATTGCAGAGGCGCAGCACACAGCCGAGCAACCGGAGCAACTGGAGCCGCTGAGTGCTCGCCTGCGCCGTTTGGCCGATGAAGCTGAGGAGCGGGGATTGTAAATTGCCCTGGACACCGCATCAGGCCATAAAGCACAACAAGGCCGCAAAGCTCAAAGGTTTGCAGCACCAGTGGAGCGATGTCGCTAACAGCGTGCTCCAGCGAACGGGCGATGATGCGCAGGCTATCCGCACGGCGAACGGGGTTTTGAAGAAAGAACGGGCGGCAGGAACGAAAGTGAGAGTGAGGCATCCATGAGAGTCGAACGGCGATGGTTCTTTAGATTATTGGCTGGCTTGATACCGGGATTGGCCAGCGCGGGGCAGGAAAAGGAAATCGACAAGATCAGGGCCACCGATGGGTACGACGTAATGACCCCGGCTCCGAGAATATTAGGGGTTGAAATCCCAACCGATCTTGATGAGACGGATGAGTTCATAATATTTCGAACCATCGGCCCAGACGGAGATAAAGAGCACAAAATTCCGTGGTACGGGTTGCATTACGCACTCCATTACGGCCATCTCAATCACCTGTGGCCGTCATCGAAATTAGTCGCGGGTCACTCCCATGGTATTCAATCGGGGAAACGTCATGATGAATAGAGGCAGAGGCTATGAAGGAATCAACCGCGCGGTCGGCCATAAGACCGGTCGTCCTAGAGAAACGCATCCATCCGTCCGCAATGAGCCGCTCAAAGCAGACGAAACCACCATGGCCGGTCCTGCGCGAGACCCTGAGAGCTGGGCCTCCGACGGCTACGGCTTCACCGAGCACGGCCCGACCGAGTGGGACTCCAAATCGGGCGACAGCCAGGACGACGGCAACGCCTCGATGATGATGCGCTCGATGCCGAAAAAGAAGCCGATGCGCGGCATGGCGCGGAAGATGAGCGGATTGCAGAGGTGACACGATGAACCCGCAAATTCTGATGGCGTTAATGCAGCAGTTCCGTAATCAGCAGCAAGGCGGTGGCGGCAATGGCTGGGGCGGCGGTGGATACGGCGGCGGTCAGGGCGGAAGCGGCTGGGGCTACCCGCCGTCACGCGATCCGAATTACTACCAGAATTACGCGCAGCAAAATCAGAACCAAAATTATGGGTCTGGCGGTGAAGACCCATCGTCCTATGGCCATCCCTATGGCGGCGGGTATGGTTACGGTGGCGGGTATCAGGGAAACGGCGGCGGGTTCGGATTCGGCCAGCAGCAGCGCAATCCCTGGGGTGGTGGGGGTTGGGGCGGCGGTTGGGGCAACAACTACTATCAAAATCGGATGCGCCAACCTCAAGATCAGCGTCCAATCAACGACGCCGCGCCCGCAGCTACAGAGACCGCTCAGTCAGGCAGTGCCGATCAGAGCGCCGCGCCGAGCAACAGTTCCGGTTCAATGCAGTGGCCGCGAATGAGCGGTATGTTCGGCCGCAGACAGGCCTACGAATTTTAGCAAAGGAGAAGTACAATGCCAGTCAAATTCACAGTCGATCACGTCAAGGCGGCGCAGCAGCAGGCCGAACTCATTCGCCTTCTTTTCGATGAACTCCGGCGGTTTGCCAACGAGAGCACACACATGGATGACCCGTTGCATCCGGCGCGGCTCGAAGCCAAAACCATCCTCGACAGTTCCAAGTTCCGCGACATGCCCGATGCTCTGCTGTCTCTCAGCAAGGCTCTGGTCGTGTTTCAAGCGAAGTACGACGGACTGGCCGGCGCAGAGGAAGCCTCAAAAACTCCCGCTAAGCCCGCGCCAGCGCCGGCCAAGGTATAGCGCCATGCTGGGCATGTACAACCGCTCGAAACGCAACGGCGGCTTCCTGTCGGGGCCGAACCATCGGCTGTTGGGCAACGACGATCAGATGTCGCGTGCCGCAGCCATGCAGGAGCCGGATCAGGACGATTCCGGTTCCGGTATGGCGCTCAAAGACGATGACACCGATGATCAGGAGCACCAGGGCGGCGGCAAGGACGCCGCTCCCAACTACCGCAAGGCCGATGGAATGGACGATTGCGGCGGATGCATCCATTTCGATCACAGCCAGGGCGAGTGCAAGATGTACGACTTCCCGACGACCGCCGACATGGTGTGCGATTCCTACAAGCCTGAAGGCGACGAAATGAACCCGGCGGGCGGCGACGGCATGACGATGCCGCAGGCGAACACGGTCGGCAGCCCGCCGTACTGACGTGCCGCGCAAAAAGACCACGCCGCAAGGCTACAGCCACGTCCTGCTCGCGCGGGAAATCTGGCGCGAGTACGAAGATAAGCGCCCCAGCCCAGGCGAGTACGATAACTGGGTCCGCGAAACCGCTGCCAAGTTCGAAGTTGATGAATCGCTCATCCGGCAGCAACTCGCCACGCAAGCCCGCGCTTTCCGGGCCAATAAAAAGAGCGTCGAGGCCACAGTAGCGCAGCAGGTCGCCGAACTGGTCGGAGCGACGCAGGAAAAGGCGCTGCTGACGCTCGCAGCCGGTCTCGAAGCCGGGATCGCCAAGCCGCTACTCGACAAGAGCGGCAAGCCGATCCTCGATGAGGACACCGGCAAACCGATGGTGTTCGAGGTCCCAGACTGGGTAGCGCGAATCGCGGCCGTCAAAGAGATCAACAAGATTTATGGAGCCTACGCGCCTTCTCAGGTCGAGATCAAGGAAGAGAAGCACGTCTTCCATCACCTCAGTGAAGCGGAGTTGATGCAGAGAGCACATGAACTCGCCATCGACATTAGTCGACTTGCAACGGAAGGTTCTCGAACAGGAGAAATTACGGGACGAACTGACCTACCGGAAGCTGGAAAAGGACGCGCTTTACTGGCTGACCCATCACACAAAGACGAAGGACGAACAAGACCCAGTTAATCCGTACAAGCCCTTCCCCGATAAGCCCTATTTCAAGCCAATCATCGAGGTTCTGGAGAACGAAAGCCCGGTTTTCCTGCGCAAGAGCCGCACGATGATGATTTCGTGGCTCGTAAGCGGCTGGGCGGCCCATAAAGGCTTCACGAAACCGGCGACGCGGGTCATTTTCCAGTCTGAGGACGAAGATCGCGCCATCAACGACATCGAGTATGTCAAGCAGCTTTGGAAAAACTCCGATCCATGGATTCGGGACCGTTGGCCGGCTCGAAAGAACGTCGATTTGCAGCCGCGGGACTCGTTTGAACTGGCGAACGACAGTAGTTTCATTGCGCTGGTAGGGAATCCGTCGAAGATCCGCTCGTTTCACCCGACGATTTACGTTCTGGATGAAGCCGCGCACGTTGAGCAGGGCGAGGAAAGCTGGAACGTGGCCATGGCGACCGAGGCGCTGCATATGATCGGGCTATCGAGCGTCGCTCCGGGATGGTTCCAAGACGTTATCGAGTTTGCAACCCCGGTAGATTGGCCAAAATACGCACTGTGATTGATTCCATCTTCATCGTCGAGCCGCAAGGGTACGCACATCACTGCTTTGAGGAAGTCGCACTGGGCCTACACTACGGCGCGAAGGAACTGGGCCTCGATTGGCCGATCCATCGCGGACCTGTTCCACATGGAACATCGCCGCTGATCCTGGGCGCGTGCCTGCTGCCCAATTTTGCGGGCATCCCGAAAAGTGCGGTGATCTTCAATCTGGAGCAGTGTCCCGGTCAGTGGTTCGACCGTCCAGCCTATTGCGAATTGCTGATGTCGCATGAGGTCTGGGACTACGACGCTGGCAACATCGCGGCGCTGCGTGGGATCGGCATCAACGCGAAGCTGTGCCGGATCGGTTACGTACCGCAACTGTCGCGTATTGAAAAGCTCGATGAAGACATTGATGTTCTGTTCTATGGTTCTCTAAATCTTCGCAGGATCGCCACCGTCATGCGGATGGGCAGCCGATATATGCAAATTTATACTGGCTCGCAAACTTGCGGTGAACGACTTTACGGCGAAGAACGCGATAAAGCCATCGCCTCGGCGAAAATCGTTCTGAACCTGCACTACTATCCGGCGGCACGCTTCGAGATTGTGCGCTGTTCCTATCTGCTGGCCAACAAGAAATGCGTCGTGAGCGAGCGCGGAGCCAGCCCCGAGTATGAACAAGAATTCGCCGACGGTATCGCGTGGGCCGATTACGGCGATCTCGAAGCCAAGTGTGCGGAGTTACTTGCGAATCCCGCAGAACGTGAGCGCATCGCGCAAAACGGCTTCGACACGTTCTCGAAGATGAAGCAGTCCGACTATCTCGCAGAAGCACTATGCTTACAGCCCCAACCGGCGTAATCCAGCCCTGCGAGGGGCTGTCGATGTGCCGCCTGAAGACCGGATACCCGGTAATCCGCGTCCACTACACGGCGGACCCCGAAAAAGATGCGGATTGGGCCGCACGCGAAAAACCCAAGTTCTCCGATGCGTACTGGCAACAGGAATACGAGATCAACGCCTATGCCCGGAGCGGCCAGCGCGTTTACCCGGAATTCGATCCCGCGATTCACGTTATCCCAGATGAGAAGATCCCGAAGCGTGGGACGCGCTACATGGCCATCGACCCGCACCCGCGCACGCCGCACGCCTTTCTCTGGGTGCTCATCGACCGCTGGAGCGATTGGTACGTCTACCGCGAACTCTGGCCGAGCGTCATCAGCGGAATCCCGGCCTCGCTTCGTGACGACACGCCGGAGAACAGCTACACCATTCGCGAATATGCCGAGACGTTGGCCCATCTCGAAGGCAACTACATCGAATGGCGCAACCCGGAGACGGATCGTGAGTACGGGATGTACCGCCGGAACGCCCTCGGCGAACGCATCGTTTATCGCTTCATGGATCAGGCCGGCAAAGGTTTTCAGGCTAGTTCAGAAGCTGAGCAACTGGAGACCTATGCCACGCGGTACCAGCGCTACGGCATCTATTGCCTAGACCCGAAGAAATCGCACAAGTCGGGCGAGGACGCGATCCGGGCGCTGCTCAAGCCGCGCAAGCACGACACGTACGGGACATGGCCGCGCCTGCACATTGCCGCGAGCTGCGTCGAGCAACGTTTGGAATTTCAAAGATTTCGTTACAAGGTGACCCGCCGCTACAACGAAGAGCGGGAGTTGAAGCAAGAGGGGATTGAGGCGCGGTGCCATCTTCTCGATCTGCTGCGCTACCTGGCGACCGCGAACATCTCACACTCAGAATCCCTAGCATCGTAAGGAGAACTCAATGGAAACCACTCTTCACACCGATTGTGGCGACGGCCGCCGTCGTGCCGATGTCGGCTCGGCGTTCAACGGAACGGCCCCTGTCGCCAAAACCGCCAACTATTCTATCGTGCCAACGGACGTCGGCACTTGCTTCACCAACAAGGCGGCTGGCGGCACGGTCCAGTTCAAACTTCCCGCGCCGAAGTTCGGCATGTGGTTCATGTTCATCGTCACAGCGGCGCAGACGCTCGAAGTTTTACCGAACGGCAGCGAGAAGATCAACAACGGCTCGACGAAGATCAGCGCCGCTGGATCGCAGGCGGGCGTTGGCGTGGCTTACGTGGTCTTCGACGGAACACAGTGGAGCACGTTGCTGTCAGGAACGTGGACTACTTCGTAAACCAGGCGTAAATGGCGTCTCAAACCATTCCCGTTCCGGGCACGGTCAAACGTGCGCCCGATGGTCTCATCGAGGTCAACCGCAGTACCGGCGGCAACGACCAGAAGGATGACGATCGTGCGCAATTGATCGTGAACCGGCAGAAGCGCTCGTACTACTGGCAGAAGGACAACTTCTATCCGCAGTTTGAGCAAGTGTACAAGTCGTACAAGTGCGAGCGCGATCCGGTTGCAAAGGATGACAAGCCGAACGAGGCCGATCCGACACAGACATCAATCGGGATGCCCGATACGTGGATGGTGGTTCGCCGTACGGTGGCACGCATCACGGCGCAGATTCCGAATCTTCGATTCAACGCCAAAGATCCGATGATTTCGGAACTGGTAGCGCGAAGCCTGATGTACCAGTGGGATAAGAGCAAGACGCAGCGCATCCAGAAGATCCACGCAACGCAGGCGGCGCTATTCGGCATCAGCATTCGACCGTGGTTTTGGGCATCGGAGGATTACAAGCGCTTCCGGCGCGTGAATCCGATGAAGCCGCAGCTCGATCCGGCCGATACGGACCAGATTATCGCTACTTATGGCGATGAACTGAAAAAGATGGCCGCCCAGCAGGGCTATTCGGTCGAGCAGGCGCTGGAGGACCCCAGTGTTCGACCGATCATCATGGCGAACCTGCTGGCCGAGCATTCGCGCGGCGGAATGTTGCCGGTGAAGTACGAATACACCGGCTATGAGGGGCCGAAGTGCGACTTCCTGTTGATGGCAGATTGCTTCCCTGAGCCAAATTTCAGGTCGCTCCAGAGTTCCAACTGGTTCATCGTCGAGCGGAGGCGCAATCTGCAATGGATGGAGAAGTTCGTCGAGCGGTACCCCGATTTCCGGCGCGGGTTTCAAGCACTCATGGACAAGTACCCTGACGGCACTGTCTGGAACTACCAGAGCAACGAAGTAGCGGGGCTGCGGCGCCAGATGGAGAGTGCCATCGGGCGAACCAATAGCGCAAACCAGCAGTATGCTGAAGCCAAGACGAAAGAGTGGACGATTCAGGAACAGTGGGTTCCGGGTTATGAATCGACGCTCTCGATGGTTGGCGAAAAGAGCGTGTTCCTGGGCGAGATGCCCGCACCATACATGCTGGATGGGAAGATCCCGTTCACTGAATTGGTGCTGATCGAAGAACTCCTGAGTGGCGTCGGCGACTCGACCGCTCGCGTGATGCGCGGCTTGCAATTGCTCCATGATCGGCAGACGAATACGCGCGTCGATTTGACCCACGATATTCTGCGACCGCTCTATGAGACCGATGACCCGGAACTGTACGAGAACGCCGAGAGCAAATTAGCGCGATTCTCCGGCGGCCGGCTGGTTCTGGTGCAGCGCCGCGGCAGCTTCGGAGTAGTCGGCGAACAGGCGGCAATGGCTGCTGTAGCGAATGGCCTCCAGGACGATCAGGCGATCAGCCGGTTGCTCCAGATGGTGAGCGGAGAGACCAATATGAGCATGGCCGCGAATGTGGACCCAAGCCAGTCCCGCACGGCTACCGGCGCTCGCATCATGGCTTACAACCAGGATGTGCTGACGAAGGATCAAGTCGATTCGTTCAATAATTCGCTGAATGCCGACGCCGAAATGATGTTTCTGCTGAACCGTTCGGAATTATCCAGCGCAATTGAATTTCAGGCAGGCCAGTACCGGCGTCTCTATACCGAAGGCGAGGACATGATCCGCGAGGAATGGGTCAAGGCCGAGCCAGAGATGTTCCAGATCGACGGCGAGATCACGGCTGAAGTCGGCTCCACGCTGGCAGATGACGACGAAGCGAAAGTAACCAAAGCGACGAATCTGTTCCACGCCGCGACGCAGTTTCCGAATCTGCTCAATCCGAAGAAAGCGACGCAGGATTTCATCATTGCGATGGGCAAGGGCAAGGAACTCCAGCAGTGGGCACCGGACCCGCAGCCTCCGCCGCCCGAAAAGGAAGTCAATACTAGCCTGACGATTGCGGCGAAATGGGAGAGCCTGACCCCGCAGGAAAAGCAGGCGATCATGAATCGAGCGCACGTTCAGATTCAGCTTGTGCCGCCGACAGATCCGCAATTGCAGCCACCGCAGCCGCCGCCTGATGTGGGCCCACCGCCCGGTGCCGGAGCGCCGGGGCCTGATGGTGGTGGCGGTCCTCCCCCCGGTCCTCCGAGCGGTCCAAGCGGCGGCGGACCTGCGCCGGAATCCGCTCCAGCGGGACCATCCGGCCCTGAGCCGTTGATTGCGGCATCGGCGCTCGCGGCGGCGCGTGGGCGATCTCCGTTAGGCGGGGCGCACGGATTGCCGCAATGACGGCGGAAAACATCCGCACCGCGCACGGTCTCTGGGACAATCTGGCGTTTCGGGAATTTCTGGACGCATTCGTCGAAGAGGAAATGTCCGCACGGCTCCAGCGCCTGCGTATTAGCGTCCAGGACGGACAGCCTGTAGCGGCGGCGCTCATTGAGGGCGAAATCGCCGCGCTCGAATCGCTGCCCAAGATTTTCAAGAAGCACGCATCGAAGTATCAACCAGCCTAAGCCCGCGTGACACGCGGCAGAAAGACAAACCATGGCAGATGTATTAGAAGCAACGCCCGACACAGGCAACGTAGAGGTCACCGAAAACTACGTCAGTGGAGTCCTGCTACCCGGAAGTTCAGGCTCCCTTGGCGATGCCGAGGAGCGACCGTCTGCGCCGGCTACGACACAACAGCCGGAGCCAGTCGCGCAACCCGAGCCGGAAACGCAACAGGCGGAACCTGAGACCCAGGCAACCGCCGCTGCGGAGCCAACCGCCGAAGAATTGATCCAGCAATTCGCGAAGCAGACGGGTCTAAACCCAAACGACCCGGCGCAACGGAAGGTGCTGAAGCAACTCGCCGACAAGGAAGCTCACATCCGTAAGCTCGAAGCAGAGAATCGAGGCTTTCGAGAGCGCCCGGAGGAGGACAACCTTACCGAATGGGAACGTGCGCTTATCGAAGAGGCGAATGCAGCCGCGCAGCCAGCGATGGAGACAGCCGGAGCGAAACCTGCCGCGCCAGCAGCCCAGCCTCAGCAAGCCGAAGCAGCGCAGAAACTTGGAGATGTTGGAGACAACTGGACAAAGGCAGAAGAGGCGTTCAAGGATCTCAATGCAGCATGGGATCACGCGCAAAAGACCGGCGACCTGACCAAGGTACGCGACGTTGAGAATGCCATCTACATGCGGCAAACGCTGAACATGGGCGTGCCGATCATGGCCGACATTGCGCAGCGGGTGGTGATGGATATCATCCAGAAGCAATTCGGAGATATCCTGCCGAACGTCAAGCAGCAGGTTGAATTCCAGCAAGAAGTGCAGTCCAAAGAGTTCGCCATCCAGCAACTCAAGAAGACTCCGCAGTTCGCCCAAGTCGAGGAGATTTTCAAACCGCTTGGCGAGAAGCCGATTGACATCGAGGGGCAGGAGTTCCCCGACAATGCTCTGAACCGCATCATTCGGGATCATCCGAGCATTCTCGATATCAGGGTTGACCGCCATCCGGTCTCAGGAAAATTCCTCACGTCGCAGCAGGCCCAAACTGCAACCAAGATCGCCCAGTACAAGACAGTGCTCGGAATTCATCGGATGCAGCAGAAGCAAGGTATTGATCCGGCCAAGGCTCAGCAACTTGTCGAGGCTGGCAAGCGCATTACCGCGCGAAACCAGGCCGACAAGACGCGGCAGGGCATCAACGCCGGGTCCGGTGTAACGAACGCTCCTGGAGGCTCGCGAGAGTCGTCCAGCTACGTCGAGCAGTTGGTCAACGGCCAACCGGGTGGACCGCTTCCCTTCTCCTCGATCTTTGGCAATAAATAGGGAGATCAGAAATGGCCCAAGTAATTGGGGATCGCACAACTAATCAGGCAATCACAGAAACCCGGCTAATTCGACAGGTCGGGGCTGAGATTTCCTTGCTGGAGCCGAACGAGGCTCCTCTCATCACGTTTTTGAACCGGCTCAAAAAGCGGCGTGCCGTGAAATCGCCGCGCTGGGAATGGTTCGAGGACGACTATGTGGCGCGGTGGACGCAGAACGGCACCTCCACAGTCGCCAACAGCACTTCCTCGACCACCATTACCGTTGTTGACGGCACGCTGTTCGTGCCCGGCGACACGTTCGTGGTGCCTAAAGCCACGTCCAGCTCATCCGCGCCCGAAGTCTGCCGCGTGACCGTGGTTTCCACCAACACCCTCACCGTCGTGCGCGATATTGGCGGTGTCGGAGCCGATACCATCCTGCCGAGCGCGGCGCTGCGCTTGATGGGCACGTCCTACGAAGAAGGCGGCACGATTCCGTCCGCCAAGACCACGGCTCCGGTTGGCAAGATCACATATACCCAGATTTTCAGGGACGTGATCGACATGGCCAACACCAACATCGCGTCTGCTCAGTACGGTACGTCGAATGAGCGCCAACGCCTGCACCAGAAGGCGCTAAAGTCCCACAAGATCAAGATGAACATGGCGTTCCTTTTCGGACAGCCATCGGAATCTCTCGCGGGCGGTCCTACCGGTAAACCCATTCGGACCACGATGGGGCTGAACAACACCATTTCGACAAACGTGGTGGACGCGGCCGGCACTCTGACCATGAAGACCTTCGAGACGTTCTCCCGCGCCGCCTTCCGTTATGGCAAGAACGAAAAGCTCTTGCTATGCTCGCCCATCGTCAAAAGCGCCATCAACTCCTGGGGCAACAACTACCTCATGGTGAAGCCCGGCGAGAAGAAATGGGGCGTGAACGTTCAGGAAGTGCAGACGGCGCACGGCACCTGGCTCGTGACAAACGACTGGATGCTCGAAACTGCCATCAGCGGCCAGAACGGATTCGGCAACATGGCCTTCTCGATTGATGTGGACATGCTCGACATGATCTATCTCAGCGGGAACGGCGAAAACCGCGATACGCACATCCGCGAGAACGTCATCCTGGATGGCCGCGACGCCAAGGTGGACGAAATCCTCAGCGAAATCGGCTTGGTCGTGATGCAAGAAAAGTGGCATGCGAAATTGTTCGACGTGACCGACTACAGCCAGTAGCAATAACTGATTTAGTATCATGAGTTTCTATAACAATATCGAACTTATCAAGCTATTGTTATAGGGGCCTTGATGCGGCCACAATCAGGTCGATTTGGCGCGGAGACAACTGGAAACATCTGACGATGCCATAGCACCTCCTCTGGGGCGCTCTTCTGCGGGTGCCCCACATTTTTCACACAACCGAAAGGAACACAATGTCAGCAGTAACAGAACCGCTGCGAGCGCCTGTGCAACAGCCGGAGCGCCGCGTATTTTACTCCCGCAACGCTGGGCTGTGCATCAGCGCCAACAAGGGCCGCAAGGTCATGATTGACGGCGAACTGAAGCGCGACGGCGAGAAGATGATCGAGTTCATTCCGCAACCGGATGACTACGGCCAGTTCGTGACGGAGGACCCGGAACTGATCGAGTTCCTGGAGCGGCGCGTCGCAACAGTGGGCGACGTGATGCTGCCGGAAAAGTATAACGAACTCACGACTCCGCTTGAGATGCGCGTTAAGGAACTGAAGGACGAAAACGCGCGGGTGATCGAGGACAGAAATCGGCTCATCAAGATGTTGGAAGAACTCAAGAACAAGGCGAAGTGAAAGTAGACCTGTTCGTTTTCAGCTACCGCAACGGGCCAGCGTCGGCGCGTGACGCGATCTCGGTGATGCGTAACTACGCCCTAAAAGAGGGAATCGACGTTCATCATCGGGATTACGGCAACGCGCTGATCCATCGTGCGCGGAATACGGCGCTGGCGGCGATGCGGCCCGATGCCGACTTTGCCCTTTTCGTGGATGACGATATGGTGCCGCCTACTGAGTCGATCATCCGGCTCGCGGCGCACGATGTGCCGGTGGTGAGCGCCCTATGCACTACGCGCGTGCCGCCGGTCGAGATTGCGGCGAAGGTTTACGACCCGATTGCGGATCAGTTCTGCCCTCTGGAATGTGTCAATCTGACACGGTTGATTACCGGGCAGTTTGGCATCGGAACTGGGTTCGTGATGATCCGGCGCGATGCCGTAGAAGCATTGTGCGGATATTACCTGTCGGCTCACGATTGGCTGGATGAGAACCGCCGTCGCATGGATCGGCTCCATGTGCGTTCGGAGAACCGGGAGAAGGAGCGCAAGCGGCTGGAACAGATCCGCATGGCGAACTGGGCCAAAGAGAAGCACCTTCGGGTGTTCAGCTATTTCGTCGGGGAAAACGAAATGGAACTGGGAGAGGATATTACGTTCTCGCGGCGGCTGATTCGGCTTCGCATTCCGGTTTCAATTGACGGCACGCTGATACCGGGGCACATCGGCGAGCGGCCCTATTCCGTTTACGACGTGCTGAACGATGAAGAGAACGTTGTGAAGGTCGCATGACCACAGTCGATATCGAGACGCAGGCCGATCCAGACGGGCTGGCCACTACCAGCCTGAATCTGAAGTTTGTCCTGCGCCACAAGGTTGTGCCGGACTTCTATTCGGTGCCTGATTCCTCGCAAGCAGGCGGCATGGGTGGAGTCGGCTATGTCGGCTGGCGGCGCAAGTCTATATCGCAGGCGATCACGCAAGGTCAGCAGACTTTCGATCTACCAGACGATTTCGGCACGATGAAAACGATCTCTCTCGGGATCGCTTCCATCAATAACCAACTTGAATTTGAAACGCATGAACTGAGCTATATCGGCGATAATCCGACGCTAGTCATGATGGCCGAGAGCGCGACGGTGCAGGTTCAACCGACAGGGTGGTATCTGGTCTGGACTTCGGCCTCCGGTGGCCATCCAGCGGGCTATCGCACGGTGAAGTTCGACGCGCCTTCGGATGCGGCCTATACGTGCCGCGCCGTCTACTACAACCAGATCAATTTCGCGGACGACACCACCTCGGTGGACCTGAACGTATACATCCCGCAGCCGTATCAGTGGGCGCTGGTCTGCGGCCTCCAGCGAGAGCTTTATGCGACGCGGCTCTCACAGGGGGATGATCGCTACCAGCGGGCCGACTCCGAGTACAGGCGCATCATCAATCAGGCACGACGGAACATGGAGCACACGGCGCAGCACAAGCCGAAGATCATTCGCTAATGCCACGCCAAGTCGATCCAGAGCCACAACTAGAGTTCCACGGCGTATACACGGCGGGAAACCCGATTCGGCGTCCCGCGCACACCGCTGCCAAGTGTCTGGACTTCCGGGTGATGCCGGGATACTATCTGCGGCTGCGCGGCGGGCGCAAGGCTCGATACAACATCCCCAGCGCCACTTCCGTGCTCCGCATCGTGCCATACCGCGACCCGCATTTCTTCGGCTGGAGCTATCATCCGATGCAGGTCAACCTGAGCGGCACGGTGAAATGGGTTCCGTTCCAGATCGCCACCTACCAGCCCGACCCGTTCAACATCATCGAGGTTATAACCGGAACTTATGATGGGAACTTCTCCCTTACCAATCCCGCAGCAGCCTGCATCTTGGCCGACCGTCCACTGCTCTACAACGGACTGGGGGTTCTCAGCGGCAGCGGATCGCAACCCGCCTTCTCGACATACTACTCTAGCGTCACGCGCTACTACGGACTGGACGCTTATGCTCCAGGCGGTGTCGCTCCATCGGTTGCATTCGCGGCTGGCGCCGGGAACAATACAGTGGCGACCAGCGTGGACATATACGTGGGGCTGTACAGCTCTCAGACAGGCCACTACTCGAACGGGGTCAAGTGCGGCACTATTACGACGACCGGAGCAACCGGCACGATAACGGTGTCGAATTTAGCGCGGATCGTGCCGAGTTACCACAACGCCACTGAACAAAGCGAATTATTCTACGTGTTCTACGCGACAGTGGACGGCGGAACGGTACCCTATTTGATCCTGAATTCCGGTTTGACCGGACCATTCACGGTGGCAATCAGCAGCGGCTCGGCGTCGCTATCAATCGCTTCCGGCACAACGAACGGCTGGGTGCTGGACCTCACCAAGGAGATGCCGTTCCAGAACTATCCGCCGCGGCCGATGCAAAGCGTCTGCTACGTCAACGGGCGGGTCTATGGTTGCCTGCTGGCCGGCGGCTCTGGCACGCGCTCAGACTTCAGCTATGTGCCGGCCACGAAGGATCTCGCGGCGGTAGTGTGGTCGCAGGCCGCAAGCGATTCCGCCCGGCAGAACGTTGTCGGGGATCCGAATCAGTGCTGGCCGTTGACCAATATCGCGTACACGCCTTCCGCGGATGCTCCTATTGCGGTGATCCCGGCGCAAGACAATGTGCGGGTGCTGGTCCTCACACCGTCGTCGTGTTTTCTGTTGCAAGAGGTCGCGGATGGCATTCACGAATACATTACGATCAGCCGGAACTTCGGGTGCAAGTCCGCTGCCTCGGTGATCTCGACGCCATATGGGATCTGCTGGGTGACGCAGCACAACGAAATCGTGATGCTGCCGCCGTATTCGATTCAGTTGCAATATCTGAGCCGGGGCTACCAGTCGCTCATCACAGGGAACGTGAAATGCGCGGATTGGATCTTCGACCCGGTTGAGCAGATCGACCGTTATCAGATTTGGATGGATAACGGCGTGTCGGTCATCCATGACTTTGCACTGGGAGATGGGCAGTCGCCCGGATCGGGAGAAGCCTACAGCGCCACGCAGCCGGTATTTACATGCGCCGCGACGGTGCTCGACGGTAATGGCACGCGTTACTTTCTGGTCTGTACCGGCGGTGTGTACACCCATGAGACGCAGCCCGATACCGGAGTAATCCCAACGACCGACCAGACGTTCACGACCGGGCAATCCTTCACGACCGCTGATATCAACGGAGAATACGACCGCAATTGGGGCAACTTCGGAGATACGACACGCAGGAAGGAATTGCCGTTCATGTCGCTGACTGGGGATGCCGGCGCATCGACGCAATTAGGGGTGTCGCCCGTCGCGGTGGAATGGTACGGCGATTTTCAGCAAGTGACCGGCGCGAACAAGCAGACGACGACCATCCAGAAGGGATCGCAGTCCACCACCGACCAGAACTACCTGGTGAAGTTTGCCGGTTTCAACAAGCTCTGGTTTAAGCTTGTGTTCAAGCTGAGCGGCCATTCGAGCGATGACGCCAGTTTTGCGAACTTCATTACGCCCTCGCAGCAAGGCGATCTCGCGAAGAACTTCTACGGTGCGATACACGAAGCCAGCTTCACGCTGTCGGATACGGTGAACAGAGTATGACGCGGCAACCGGATGTCCTAGATCAGTACCTTGGGCCGCTTGACGCGAATTCGCTCGCGTTTCAGAGGCTCGTATTTAGGCGAACGCATATAAATCAGCAAAAGCCGAAACCACCGCGAGGTCTCAGGATCAGCGCGGGTGCCTTGGTATGGGAAAAACCAGAAGATCCTAGCGGAGTCACTCACTACAACATCTATGTCAACACTGAGAACAACTTGGTGCGGCGAGTCCCTGCTGGACAGCTATCGGTAAACGACAACATCACGGGCACGCGGTTCTTCGTAACAAGTTTCAATCAAGCAACAGGGCTGGAGAGTACACGGGCATTCGTCGCCATAGCCAGCGGTTCATCAGTCACTCTCGGACCAGCGCCTCCAGGCGATGCTTCAATTGTTACCGTAACGCAGGCATTCACAACGGATGGAGCAGGCAATCCCCTTCTAAAGATAGGCGTCATCATTGCCCCTCCGAGTCCTTTGGGAACATTTTTCGGCGTGTGGGTATATCTGGACGCGCCCGATACCAGCGGATCTGGAGTGCTCGTTACCGATGGCACAGTGGCGCTTGACGGCACGACTCCACTTCAATCAAAATTCAATCCAGCAGTAATCAAGTTTTTCCCGTATGATTCCGGCAATCTTACGCTGAGTTTTAGCGTACCTCCACCACAACAGGCTGAGAATTGGCGCGTATACGTTGTTTCTGGCTCCGCGCAAGTTCAGAACTTCCCGGTGCAGTTTGGCTTTACCGGGGCCTCCCCGAGTTTCCAGTTTGTAGCTCAGCCATATCTGGACGGGTCCGGTAATCCGAATAAGACTCAGGCTCCCACGACGTTTGCGCCGAGCATTCAGAATGTCGCACTGGCTGGTTCCTTGCCTGCCGGCTGGACGGCCAATCCGAACATCGAAGTAAAGGTATCCGGCGACCAGTTCTTTGAATTCCAAGTCACTTATGCGTTCCCGACCACCGACCCGTATTATTCGCAGTTTGGCGGATTCGACGTAGTGATGGAGAATCTAACGACGGGCGGCCGCCGGACTATCGCCAACGTCTCGGCCCCGGCAGACACGACGTTTGCAAGCGCTCCATACCCGGTGCGCGTCGGGACGACAGCGTACAAAATCTGGTTTCCATCGTGGGATACCAACGGCAATCGAAACGCGATTATTCCTGGCGTTACGCCGGCTGTGACGTTCAATATCACGCGGCAACTGGGAACCTCGGCCCAGGAATACGCGGCCAACGCGACTAGCGTCGTCTGGACGACCGGGCAGTATCAGGATTCGGCAGGAGGCACCGACACGCGCGTGACGGTCTCTTTCACGCCTCCGACCGATCCGGCTTTTGGTGGGGCTCGGCTAGTGGTGAAGCGCGATGATGGGAAGTTCTACGAATACGCCAAGGGACGGCTGAGTCCACTTGAATACTACATCCCAAACCCGCCGTCGTCCGTTTCTTGGACCGCCTATCTGGTATCGCAGGATACCAATGGCAACCGCAATTCGATAGTGGACGGCATTACTCCATCGGTGACGTTTACGACTGGATCGGCGACCGGAACCGGCGATCTGGCCCGTGCCAATCCGGGGACCTTCTCTTCCGAATTCCAAATCACGGGAGGCGTGTTCAAGGTAAAGAATCTCAACGCCGACACTATCGTTACCGGCAAGCTCCAAGTGGGCGGCTCTGGCATGGTGAGCCAGATGAAGGTGTTCGATACCTTGGGCGGCAATATCGGATTCTGGGGCGATGACACGGCTGGAACAGGCTATGTAGGGATGTGGGCCAAGCAGTGCAGAATCGGCGGTGCGAGTCCGTCGAGCGCCCCTCTGCAATGCGATACCAGTGGGAACCTGTCAATCACAGGGGGAACGATCTCGCTTGTGAGCGGCACGGTAACGGTAAATGTTGACTCGACCAATTTCCTAAAAGTCACCGATACCGGCGGAAGCATTACGTTTTCCCAGATTCGCGGGATCGACATTACCACGGGTTTTAATAGCGGCACGAACAAAGCAGTCATGACGGCTACTGGTAGCATAATCCTTACACAGGCTGGCACTAGTTCCATCCTGAACGCTACGAGCCTGCAATTCAATTTGACTCAGGTTGTGACTGGAAGGCAGACCGGGCCTGGGAATACGACCGATGTCACCGATGTGGCGACGCGGTTCAACAATCTTCTAACAGCACTTCGAACTCATGGCCTGATTACCTAGCGGCTGCGATGAACGTGGAATTACCGGATGGAATATACGGCGTGACGAGCGTGGACATGATACTGATGTCGGTCAGGTCGAATACCACTACAATAGACCCGGCATGGAAGAATCTGCGGGCCAGCCGACTATCCGCATGAACCGCTCCGTCCCGATCCTTGTATGTCAGCGTGACATCGTAGAGTTCCACAAAGGGGAACGGGCGATAAATGTATACCTCGACGTTCTGCTGGCAATCTTCGGAAGGATGGATGCTGGCGATGGCAGCGCAAACTGAAGCATCGCGGTGCAGCACGGTGACCTGCGGTTTAGGTACGGAAGGCGACACTCCGGAGCTTTCCTGCGCTCCAGCCTGAGAACAAAACAGCAGAACAACGATTAAACCGGCCAATTTCATCATCTTCATGCCTTTCTAGTGCAGTTTGCGCCTCTGTCGTATCAAAAGTCAAATTGCCGGGTACTACAAGACTGAAAACAATGACAAAAGCACAAATCGACGCGCTCAACGTACTGCTGGATTCTGGACTTGATGCAGCCACTATCGGAGCGGAGGCCTCAGCTCAGGCAATTGAGAAAGCCAGACTCGCCAGCGTTTCTACGATTCCATTGCTCCCAACGCTATCCGACACCGACAAGGCAAATTTTAAGACGTGGCTGTTAGACGGAAAGGGCACGAACGATGCTCGCGGAGAAGCCCAACTCGCGGTAGATGCCCTGCTTGCTAACGATGCCCCTACTGCGGTTGCGCACGGCTTCCAACTCCTGAAGAACGTAATATTCTTCATCTACCCAGACATCGGCGAAGCGGCACTAAAACAAATACAACAATGAGAATAACTATCGATAGACACACGCTGGCGCTGCTCCAAAAGCGAGACGCGCTGGCGAAGCGATCTTCCGAAATCGCACAAGTCGAGCAAGAGGCGCTTATGGACGTGCTCAACATGGAGCGCGAACGCGCAAATGCGAGGCCGTTCTCATCTGCCAGATGGGGATTCGACGCAACTAAAGAGGAGGCATTTCTTGAACTTGAGGAACTCCCCGCCGAAACTCCGCCGAACGCACTGGCGGCTGTGAATTAGCGCATGGCACTCTGGGCCGATCTCAATCAAGTTACCGCGAATGCCGCGTACTGGAGCAATCTGGGCGGCGGCAAGTGGGGGATCAAATACCAATGGTTCAACGATTTCTTGAACTACCTGGACAACGGCTGGATCGCGGACCAGAATGCGGGAGGAAAAAACCTCAGCAATCTTGCGCAACTAGCCTTCAACGGTTCAGGGTTCATCAACAGTTCATTGGGCGTAGGAGTCGTGCCCACTCAACTGGGGCACTTTCGGAAGAATCAGAACACAAACACTATTGTCCTCTGCGAAAACCAGACCGCAGGCACCGCTGCTCAAGCGAATTTTAGGGCGCTAAATGATGCTGGTCGGCTTGGGCAATTCGGCGTGTTCTCTTCGGCCACGACTCCTTATGGTGCCATCGCAGCAAACGACGCCTTCCTATATGCCACATCAAGCGTCACGCTCATGGCGGATATCGCCGGCGGTGTGGTCAAGTTCGCCTGCAATGGTAATGGAGAGTTCGGAAGGTTCGATTCAAACGGAGCCTTTCGATTGAGCGCTATCGCCATACCGGGAACTCCAGCAGCGGCGACATTCTACATTTTCATTGACTCGGCGGACAACAAGTTGAAATGCAAGGGTCCATCTGGGACCGTCACGACGCTAGGCAATCCATAGGGCCAAACTCATGGGCTTCTTTTCGCAGTTTTTTGGTTTAGGCAAGACCGGGACAACCGACCGCACCCAGATCCCGGCGATTGCGAACTGGCAGAACCAGCAGTCACAAGGCTGGGGCAACAACGCCAATAACGCCTGGAATAAGGGCCAAGGGCTGAGCGACTGGGCCAGCGGCTACTACCAGGATCTCAGCAGAACCGGCGGTGTCGCTGGCGATCCCAACAACAACTGGGACATGGGTCGCCAGGTGATGCCGGGTGTCCAGGATGCCATCAATAATCGCTGGAACAACCTGAATCAGATCCAGTCGAACTGGAACAACTTCTCGGGTAGCCCGTGGGGAGCGCAGGGCACTTCGGATCAGCTAAACAATGCAACCGATGCCATGGGCGGCAATATCACCGGCAATGACCAGGCGGTGAAAGGCGACATCGGTGACACGTTCGGGCGGCTGGGTACGGCCAATCAGAACACCAGCGGCGACATTCAGAAGAGCATTGCAGGTACATACGGCTCCATCGGCAACAATCTGAACAACGATTATGGCCGGATGCTCACCGATACCAATTCGACCTATGGCGGCCTTGCGAATGCGACAGGGAGCACGTACCAGACGGCTCTGGACCGGCTCAGGATGTTGCAACCGGGCGGCGAGCTCCAGCGGGCGCAGGTATCGCGCTCCTTCGCGCCGCAAGCGGCAGCCACTGCCGACAGGCTCCGGGCCGCCGGCGTAGATCCCAACTCGCTGCAAGCGGCCGGCGTGATGAGCGGCGTGGACCGCGATCGTGCTCGTGCGATGGACGAAGCGGCGGGCCGCACGACCCAGGATTACGTCACCCAGGCCAACAACCTCGGCATCGGGCAATTGAACACGGGCATTGGCTTGGGCCAGAACCGGCTGAATACCGCTAACCAGCTTCAGGGTACCGAGAATCAGCTATCGGCGAACTACGCACAGAACGCCGGTAACCAATCCCGTGCGGAACTGCTGCGGAGTCTCCAGAACAGTCAAGGGCTGGATCTCTCGCGGCTCGGACAGAATACCGCTGCCAGCAACAGGACGGCGGATCAGACCAATAACTACCTCCAGCAACGGATGGCGAATGCCCTCGGCTCGCGGGCGCTGGGGTTGCAAGACTATAACACCCAGACCGGGCTGTTGAACCAGCGCAACCAGGAGGAATTACTCGGACCGGCGGCGCTGTATCAGCAGTACCAAGCAGGTCAGGGGCAGAACGCCTACCGGCAGGGACAGCAGAATATCGGTGCAGCGGGCGTCGCTGGGCAGGGCGGCCAGCAGCTACAGGCTGGCTTGGGCGCAGGTGGCCTCGGGTTGGGCTACAGCAACGCAGCGGTCCAGAACTACCTTCGCAGTCTGGGGATCGAATCGCAGAACGCTGGATGGGGCAGCAAGTTAATAGGCGGTCTGCTTTCTGGCGGGTTCGGCGGCGGGTTCGGCGGCGGGTTTGGCGGCGGCACTAATCCCGGCATAACCAGCGGTAGCGGCGACTTTTCTGGAGCGCTCGGCAATGGCGACTTCAGCGGCGGTGGTGGCGGTGGCGGCATGAATATGCAGCAAATGATGCAATTGGCCGCGATGTTTGGTTGATCTATGACACCTAATCTGAATCTCGGCGCTCTGGTTGGCAAACTCCGCAATATGAACCGGAGCGCAATCACGGCTCCCGGCAATCCGTTACCGCCGGAGGCCTCGTCTGTGCCAATATCGACTCCCGCGCTGCCGAAGCTGCCGCGCCCGAAGCCGCTTAGCCCATCCGCGCCATTGCGTGCGGGACGGCGACCGCATGCAGTCCATCCGCTCAAGCCCAACTTTGCGAACATGCTGCGAGGATTGAACCGCTAAAGGAACCAACCATGGGTCCAGTATCAAACTCGATGGGCGGTCTACCGCCGTGGCTGCTGGCGCTCATTCAACAGGGCATGGGCGGCGGTGGCGACTCTGGTGACGCTGGCGATGCGGGCGACGAAGGAGCGCCTGAGGAGGCTGGGGGCGGTTCGCCTTACGATGGCGGGATCGGCAATCTTCCAAAGAAGCCGGTACCCACGACGCCGCCGTTCCTGCCGGGGCGCATTCCGGGCTTCGGGACACCACCAACGCCGATAGTACCGGGTCCAGCTCCAGCGCCACAGCAGGCCCCTACACCCGCTCCGCAACAGGGCGGCTTGCGGTCACGCATCGGCGACATGCTCCAGAGCGGCATCGACGCGGCGGCTACGCCCAACGTCGCTTACGGCGGGCCTGTGGATATCATGCGTGGGCTCCAGTCAGCCGATGTGCAACGACGCAACCGAGCGCTACAGCAGATGCAGCTTGAGCGGCAACGGCAGCAGGACGAACTGGTACGCCGCAACACCGAATCGGAGATCGCAGCGCGCGGCGAGAACACGGAGACGCTTCGCCAACAGCGGGAAGCCACTGCCGCACAGAGACAGGAGCTTGCGCAACCGCGTCACGGTCAGATTCAGATTGACGCAGCCTACGCCAAAGAGAATCTGCCGTGGTTGAGGCCTGATCCCGATGGTACTTACTGGGTCAGCAAAGAAGTAGCGAACACTCTCAGCAAGCCAGAGAAGCCTGACAAAACTCCAAAACCTAGTATAGTTCCGCCAGGGGCCACGGTTGTTGATGAGAACGGTAAGGTGCTGTTTACAGCTCCGCCCAAGGATACCAAAGAACCGCCTAACGTCACCGAAGCGCAACTTGCGTGGATGGCAGAACACGATCCAGATCCGCAAGTGCGCAAGGATTCAAAGGCTGCGCTGAAAGGTCTTGCCAGCACAAAGCGCGAATCCACCGTCATTCGTGTGAACGAAGGCCAGCAAGAAAAGATATCTGAGAATCGCGCAATCAATCAGGCGTTCAATGACGCTGGCGGCGACTGGAATAAGGTTCTCGATAACGTTCGCGCTGGTAAGTATCCAGACTACGGATCGCAGATTGCCGACCATGCGCAGAAGATGGCCAAACTGCCGAGCGATTCCGCACGGCGGGTCGCATCGGCTGACGCCACTGTGGATCAGGTCAAAGAAGCCATCGACGCCGTTAAGCGATTCACAACAGCGCACCCGGATTTGGTCGGCCCAGCGATCAATCCCACGAATCCGATGCAGTCCCATCCACTGAATGCGCTCACGCGGCGAGCGGTAACGGCGGCTGGCGCTGAGCCTGCCGATATCGGCGAAGTGGACACTGCTCTCGAATCGGCGCTGGCGCTTCAGCCGGGGCAGCATAACTTCAGATCGCAATCGGCGCTCGACAATTTCAAGAAAGCGGCTGGAGTGGACCCGCGCACCGGGAAGGCGGACGGCAGCCGGGGATGGTTGGTCAACCCCGACAAGGTGATTTCTGCGCTTCAAGGAATCTCCGACTTCAACCAAAAGTTGAAGAGAGACATTATCAGCACTACTTCTGGCGGGACGCCGGCAACTGGTGGTCATCCAGCGGGCCGCAAGGCAAGTCCAGCCGCAGCGCTACCGCCCGAAGCTAAAGCGAAGTTGAAAGAAGGCGTTCACACTACGTTCGCCAACGGACAGACGTGGATGCTTCAAGGCGGTCAGCCGGTACAGGTTCAATAATGCCATCCGCGTGGGATGTAGTAGACGAGAAGGTCGCCGATCCGTGGGGTGTTGTCGATGAAAAGCCCCTCGCGAATCCGGCCATGTTGCCGTTACCGAAAGCTGGCCAACCTCCAGCGGTAAACATGCAGGAGCAGGCAGGACCGCTGTCAAGCATGTGGCACAGTTTCACCAGTGCGGTGAATCCTGTTCCCGCTTTCAAAGAATATCTCAACCGCCCGAACGAAAACCGGAAGCTATCCGGCGCGATGGAGGCCATCGGCAAAGCGCAGGAACAGAAGCGCGAACTTACCCCTGAAGAAAACGACGCCGTTGAGACAGGCATGAATGCCCAAGTGAATAACCCGATGGCATACACGCCGGGGCCGTTCACGGAACCAGCGGTGCAAGCCGCGCAACAGGTCGCAACCGGAGATCCGGCTGGTGCGGTGGGTACTCTTGCTGGCGGCTATGCGCTTCCGGCCGCAATCCCCGGCATTGTGAAGGGAGCGCGTAAGATCGCCAGTGCGGTTGGTGGTACAGGCGAAGCAGTCGCTACGAGATCGCTCGGGGCCACGACGGGCGCTGGAAACGTCCCAATGAGCGAGGCGCTGAATAATCCAACGCCTGCGCTTGTGAAGCGAATGCGCCAGCCGGACGAAATGGCGGTAGTGAATGATTTCAAAGACGCCGTACAGAACGTAAAGGAATCGCGGGGCGCTGAGTATCGGCAGGCGCTGGAGAAAGTCGGCAATGAAGCTCCACCGGACATTACCCCGGAGGACGTTCAGGACAAGGCATTCCAGCAACTTGGCGAGTTCAATATCAAAGTCCGGCGCGTGCCGCCGAGACCCGAAGTGCCAGAACTGCCGCACACCATTACTCCAGAGCAGTTGAAACAGTATCAAATTGCGGAGGCGGCGCAGAAATCCTGGGATGAGGCATTTGAGGGCAGGCAGCCGGGCGATCTACTGGATCTGGATTTCTCAAAGTCCACCATTCACAACCCTGCGGACCAAGCTCGCGTTAAGGGGATCGTGAGCGACGTTCTGAACTGGGGCAAAGACGCGAATGATTTCACGGTACTTGGGCTGGACACGTTGAAGCGGCGCATCCGTGACTTCTATTCGGATTCGAGCCAAGCACGGGCTTTGGTAAAGCGAATGGATGCGACTGTCACCGATTCATTGAACACCGTGCCTGGTTACCAGGACATGACGAAGGGATACGCGGAAGCATCCGACTTCTTGGATCAACTCGGGGAATTCTCCCTAGATGCCAAGAACCCCGGCACGGCGATCCGCAAGCTCACCTATGCGCTCAAGCAGAACAATCAGTACCGACAGGTGCTCACTGAGGCGCTGGATCAATACACCGACAAAGACCTGATGGGCCAACTAGCGGGACAGCATTTAAGCAACTGGACGCCGCGCGGTTTGGCTGCGTTCGGCGCTGGTGGGGCGCTGCTATGGAAGCTCATGAGCGGCACGATCACCCCGCACGCAGTAGTGGCGCTCTCAGTGACCTCGCCCCGGCTCATGGGCGAATTGATGCTGGCAATGTCCAAGGTCAAGCCCGCTATCGGAGCAGCGGGCGATGCTGCGCAAGCCATAGCGCAAAAGAGTGTGCCGGCCGCTGCTGCATTCCAAGCGTCCAAGCCGCCGATGCTCCCTGTGGAAAAGCCACCCGCACTCAGCGCCAACGAAGCCGACAAGGTGTTCCCGCGCGAGCATCTGCCGGAGTTGGCGCAGCAGCGCGGCGTCACCATCGACGAACTCAAGCGCGAACTCGAAACGCTCGGCTACCAGATCAAATAGCAAATGCCGCTCACGCACGGCGATATCGAGGGCTTTCTGCATTCGCAGATAGCCAAGATGGGGCACCCCGCGCATGCAGGCCGTCGCGAGGCTCTGGCACACATCGTAGAGCACAACCGCCAGCGGATGCTCCACAAGATCACCGAAGACACCGAGCAGCACTCAAAGGAACATAACGATGCCCTCGCAGCCGCCGCCCCAGACAACGGGCCAACAGACGACAGCGCAGCCGATTCAGCAGGGCCGCCTGAAGCGGGGAGTAGCGAAGAAGCTAAAGGCGCTCCAGCGTTGACCATCGTGATCGTCGGCCATCCAGCCGCCAAAGGGAGACTACCGAAATGAAGAAGATCCTGATTCTCGCCGTGTTTGCAATGGCGGCCGGATTCGCGCAAGCGCCGCTTGAGTGTTACTACGCGAACTCGAATCCATGCCAGACCATCAACGCTTTCTCGGGCGCCAACTTAACGAGTTCGTGCTACGCCAGAAGCGTCGATCCGAACTCGGGCATTCGCAAGAATACATCCGTCGCGGTCAGCGCCGCTACGAATGCCAGCCCTGTTGTCTTGACTAGCACTGGGCATGGCTTTGCGCTCGGGTCACGACCGAATGTCACGATAGCCGGCGGCACCGGGAACTGGACAGCCATCAACGGGACATTCACGGCTACCGTTGTGGACGCTAACACATTCAGCATTCCGGTTGACTCTACGGCATTTGGCGCACTCGCCGGAACGATCACGTTCACAACTACAGCGCCGCGCTCGACCCAAGCGGAATGGGCCGTGAAGCTATTCGCCTACGACGGTAGCGGCAATAACATCGGAGCGTTCTGGATGAACGGGATTAGCAGCATGACGCAGAAGTGCTCCGATGCAGCCGTAGCGACCACCAACATTCAGTAACAGGAGAAGAGTACATGAAGAGCGTTTTGATGCTGGCGGCGCTGGTCAGCCTCCCGTTGAGTGCTCAGTATCGACTGATCCCCAACCCGGCGACCGGCAATATGGACTTTGTTACTACCGTTGTAGGCAGCGGCAATACAAACGGAGGCGTGTACATTGACTCAAACGGGCAATTCCACGCGACGGCCACTGGCGGTGCAGGGACGTTGTGCTGGACTAGCGCCAATGGCGGCGCTCCGGTCTGGGGTGCTTGCTCCGGTTCGGCAGCCACAGCATTCTCGGCGCTAACCGGAAGCACGAATACGTCTGCCGCGATGGTAATTGGCAGCGGCGCGTCATTGACCTACACGGGCACCGGAACGATCAACGCGGGCCTCATCAATAGCGTCGCGCTCTCTTCGCTCGGCACGGGGATACTTAAGAACACCACGGCTACCGGGGTTCCTTCGATTGCAGTGGGCGCTGATATCCCTGCTGTCGGTACTAGCGGCCAAGTCCCGTACAACAACGGCTCCGGCGCGTATGCCGCCGATTCCGGGCTGGCGTATAACAGCGGCACTAAGGCGCTAGGCGTTATCGGGACCGTCACGACCGGGCAATCGGGTACTGGCACCGGGGCGGTCAAGTTCAATGGCACGACTTCGGGCACCGTTACAGAGACAGTCTCGGCGGCGGCCGGTTCGGGCACCTTCCTGTGGCCAGTTCTCGGGGCATCGAACAATACGGCGGCGGTCATTCCATCGACGGTCACGCCGGCGGATAACGACTGCGCCAAATTCACGGTAGTCGGAGGCGTGGCGACGCTGAACACTGCCGGCGCTGCTTGCGGTAGCGGCGGAGGTACTCCTACCTTCCCCATCACAGTGGGCGGCACGGTGAACTCTGGCGGCATCCCGTACTTCAGCGGGGCCACAACCGAATCCTCCTCCGCTGCCCTGACCGCCAACAACCCCGTGATCGGCGGTGGCGCTGGTGTGGCGCCGTCCTCTGGCACGCGAACGGGGAACACCACGGTCTTCGCTACCTCCACCGGCGCTCTGACCAACGGCCATTGCCTGCAAGTGGACGCGAACGGTAACGTAGTGGATTCCGGTTCGACCAACTGCGGCGGCGGGGGATCGGTCGCATGGTCGGGAATCGGGAATGCTACGGCGGACCTGACGCTTGCCAATGTCGGCTTCAACACGACCTTCAACCAGACCAGCGCGACAAATTGGAAATGGGCGAACACGACCGCAGCCGTCGTTGGCACTTCGCAAAGCTCTCCGATCCTCAATCTCTGCGGCACCGCCTTTCATGGGTCGGCTTCGGTAGCGGATTGCTTGACGCTGCAAGATATTCCAGGGGCAGGCAACGACGCCGCGATCACGTTCGCGGTAGGGCACCCCGGCCCCTCGAACGGCACCGTCACGACCACCTTCCCCGGCCCGGTCCAAGCCGGATCGTCGGGTGGCGTCGGCGGTTCTTTAACTCTTCCTGAAGGCACTGCGGCCTCGGCGTCCGCCTCGAACGATGTCTGCTATGGAGACTCAACGCTCCATGGAGTCAAATGCGCGTTTAACAACGGCTCGTTCCTGAACCTGCCACTAGAGACAGGGACCATGACGTCAGGCGACGTGGTGAGCGTGAACGCCACTACGAACTTGATCCAAGATGCAGGGTTCCTCGCATCTAACGTGGTTCGCAAGGATGCTTCTAACACGGCAGGGGCGTCCATGGTGCTCGATATGAGCGCGGCGTCCGCTACGACCGGTCTAAGAATACCTACGGTGGCGGGCGCGATCCCTACTGTCGATGGCTTCCTGGCCAGCAACCTAACCAATCACACACTGGCGTTTGGCTCGAACGGAAATACCGGAGTAGCTGCGATGGCGGCGACAGGTACCGGCACGGCCACAACCTGCACCAATCAGGTAGTGACAGCCGTGAGTGGTGTGGCGGTGCCGACGTGTACGACCATTGTAGGCGGCATGATAGCGTCGTCCACAATCGATCTAACAAGCAAAGTGACTGGCGTGCTACCTAGCGCGAATGGCGGAACCGGAGTGAACAATACGGCCACGCTGACCCTCGGATCGTCGAATCAGAACTGGGCGACACTCGGGACAGGCATCGTCAAGAATACGACGACGACAGGTGCGTTGAGCGACGCGGACGCGACCGACATGGCGACGATCAGCTATGTCGCGGGCGGTGGTACAGCACAAGCCCAGACCGCGACCTACTCTCCAGCAATCGGCTCGCTCGTTGCTGGCACCAGGGTATGCTGGCTTCCTGCCGCGGCCAATACCGCCGCCGCCCCGACCTTCGCTCCGAACGGATTGACGGCCCACACTATCGTGAAGGCAGGCGGGGCGCTGGTGGCGAATGACATTATCACGACTGCAATAGCGTGTGCGATCTATGACGCAACAGGAACTCAGTGGGAACTTCAAAATCCACAGACAGTGGCAGCGGGTGGCTCTGGCTACACGACAATTGACACGACAGGACCGGGCGGGGCACTCCCCGCCACAACCGCGCAGACGCAAAGAGCTACTTTTAATTATCAGTATCCCTTGGTAGCTCAAGACAATTCAGGCAGCACCCGGACTGACGTTTCGATTGTGGGCGCTTGTGACCCAAGAAAATACGCTTGCGAATATGATGAGTTCCTAGGAACAACCTCTACAGGCGGTCTTATCAATGGCGGATTGGGATTTACCATCAACGGTACAGGAGGCACTGGTTCCGTTATCACATCTTCCCCCACCGGAACTTATGGGGTCTGGCAATGTGCTACGGATACCACCAACGGACACAATTGCGATTTTTCACAGGTCACTGCTCCTTACACCATTTGGGGAAACAAGACCTTTGATATTCAGTTTCGCGCAGCCATAAGCGCAACAACGTCCATATCGTTTTTTGGAGGCGTTAGCGTTGGTAACGCTGGTGAAGCAAATTCCGACTACCTCGGCATCGGATACGACACAAGTCAAGGCACTCCCGATACTACGTATATGTGCGTAGCAGCTAAAAGTGCCGGGGGCGTGACGCGAACTTCCATAGCGGCAGCCCCTGCGGTGGATACTGGGTTTCACACTTTCCGCATTAGGTCTACCACGGCCGGCACGATACTGTGCTCGGTTGATGGCTCAGCAGAAACCACAGTAACAGGCGCGGCTGTGCCGAATACGAATGCGCTGTCCCCGGACTTCAGCGTCATAACCAGGACAACGGCAGCGCGGAATTTTCAAGCTGATTTTTGGATGTCTTCTATTGCGATAACTAGATAGCTCAAACAAACCATAATGGACATTTTCGTAGTTTTGTTATTAGCTCAAACTCTGAACTCTGGAGTGCTGAGCAATGGCGCAGCGCTGGGTTCATCCTCATGGGTAGGCGGAACGATTGTTGTCGAGGGCGACTCAATCCCCGCCAACACCGGAGAATTGAGCAATACTGTGACAGCAGACCGCTATGGGGATCAACTCGTCAGCGCACTGCTTGGCAGTTCCGGGCATTCCTATGCATACTTCAACGTCGCTCGGGGCGGTACGTGCGTCGGGCTTACATGCTCGCTCCTACCCTCTATGTTATCGGTAGCCGCAGCCAACGTAGATGCTCATTTTAATGCTACCAGTGGTTGGAAAAACGTGGCCATCCTGAATGGCGGCTATAATGACTACTACAACTCCCAGACCGTCGCCCAGATCAAAGCAGATATCCATACATGGCTCTGCACTCGTAAGAATGTAGGGTTTAAGGTGGTCGTAGTGACGCCCACTAGCGGCCCGAATTTTAACGGAGTCTCGCCGCCTGGCACGAGCGCTTCTCAGGGACAGGCCGACCGACAGGCGATTCGGGATGATTTAGTAACACCGAGAACATGCACCGACGTAAACGGCGCTTGGGCCTTTAACGTTCCAGATGCTGTCGCGGACCTATTTTCTGACACGGAGGTGGGTTGTCAGACATGCTATACGATCGGCACCGATGGCAGCAACCCGAGTGCTCATTGTCAATTTTTAGCAGGGCCGCATCCGACAGGTCCGACAGGCAAGGCTGCGCAGGGTGGGTGCGGAGGTATTAGCACTGATAACGGATACCAGAGATTTGCTTCAACGTCTCCATTCTCTCTAAAATCGGCACTCTCAACTATCGGGATCAATTGAAATTCCTCCCACGACTAATCATGCGGCCTGCGGCGTTGTTATTGCTGTTCGGATGCCGGTTGCTGGCGCAACCCGATATCACCACAATCAACTTCGGTAACGTGCGCCAGGACAATGTGCCGTATCTTCAGACTGTGACTGTCTCTGGCGCTGGAGCAGTATCGAAAGGGGCCTGTACAGACGTCGCCGCACCTGCCCCATTTGGGACTAACGCCCTATGCAACTCTGGCAACCTGCACGTCGATATCGACGGCGCATTCTCGCCTCCGACGCAGAAGATCCAGGTCTGGATCGCGGGGCCGACTAACATCGGCACCTATCAATCCACACAGGTCATCACCGGGTGTTCGGTCGGGTGTCCGTTCACTATCACGGTCAACCTGACCGGCGTAGCGTGGACTCCAGCCCTTTTCACCACCATCGGCGGCGGCCCCTGCGTCGGATGTACGAATTCCGACCCTGGATTTCAAGACACCGACACCGCCAATAAGGATTCATTCATGCTCAAACTACTGATCACCGCAAGTCTGTTGTGCGCCTGTGCGTTTGCGCAGTGCGGGAAGTTGGTCGTCAACCCGGTCACGGGGCAACTGGACTGCGTAGGCACTGCTGCTGCCGTCACATCCAACCCGTTCGACATGACATCCTTCGTAGTTCGGGAAAACTGGCTGAGCGATGCTCCATCGGCTACGAATGCGGTCGGTACATACGGCGTTGGCTTTTCAAACACCGGAGGCAATTCGTACACACTGACTGCTGGCCCTGATTTCAACCATCACCACTTCATCCGTATGGGCGTCACCAACACCAATAATAACGATGCGTGTTATGTGATGTCCATGAATCAGGCTACGGTTCAGACCCTAGTGCTTGCAGGACTGAACGCCCCAGGGTCTGGGCAGGTAGAGTTTGGTGGAGTATTCAGGGTTCCAGCCATTACGAACGTCAATGTACGAATTGGTCTAACTGGGGCAGGACTGCCGACCTGCCAGAGCGCCGAGACGGTTGCGGAAGGGGTTTACCTCCGCTTCTCTACGGGTTCCTCCGATACTACTTGGAAATTCATCACTTCTGCCGCAAGCGCGAACACTGTTACCGACACCGGTGTGGCCGTTACGGCTGGCACTTGGTATCTGATACGGATCTACATCAACGCGGCCAATACCTGGAAAGTTGACATCACTCCAGGCGGCGGAGCGACCACCACAAAGACCAATACGACCAATATTTCAACGGCCGCCTTAAGCCCGAATATCTATCTAAAGACGCTGTCAACCGTAGCAAATAATCTGGATATCCTGCCCCCTACAGTATTTGATATTACAGGGAGGATCGTGCCGTGATGCCCGTGACGTTACGTTTGCTATTGCTGTGCTTTCCGGTTTGTGCGTGGTCCCAAATCACACTCGGTACCTTTCCGTTGAGCGGTGGAGAAGTCTGTCCTGCGAATCCAGCCCTGTTGTTTCAAGAAACTGGTCCAAACTCTGACGGCACGGGTCCCCCGAATGGTCAAGTTGCGTACGCACAATGCGTAGGCATCGCTACATCCAACGGCACACTGACGGTTGGCGCGTGGGTAGGCGACACGTTTTCGATGATGAAAACGCGACTGTGTACACCGGCATCGAAGGGACAGCCGTGCGTCACCGCTACTTCTGCACCCGCGTTGCTCTGGATCTACAGCGATGACACTACGTTCTTCTTCAAGACTGCTGGCACGTCCGTAACGCCGTCTGTCACCATCACCGACCAGGGCACCGGTTCCCAGACAATCAACGTCACATATCAGATGGTGCAGAACCCGGTAAAAGTCAAGTACACGTCACTCGCAAAACAGGCGGGCTGCACACAGTCCGATACGCACGTGTTTCGCCAAGGGGACCTGGACACGTGCGGTGCAAACAAGCCGTCAACGTTCTGGTCAAACAGCGGTGCCGTGCTTGCAACGGGAGCGAAGCTGGTAGATTCCATTTTCGGACTCATCATGACTGTGATTACTCCCACCGAACGCACACAGACACAGGACGCGATAGAGTCTCCATTCAACTGCGTGCCCTACTGCGCCGGTACGCCGCTTGTGAGCACCGTGGACATGGCCGGTTTTCAATTCCTCACCAACCCCGACACAGGCGGCGACGTTTGGACGAGCACCCCGGCAGGTGGACCGAACACGTTGAGATTTTTTGGCAACGACTGGCGTACCGGCATGTATTACACACAGTCTGACTTGAACATTCACAAAGTCACGTTCACCGCCGCGCCGAGCACCTGGACGGATACGCCCTACTCATTCACTCCAGGTGACGGTGGAACGGCGACAGTGTTGGATCCTAATCGGGATGGGGAATTGTCGCCCGATAACTGGGGCTGTGCAATATTCAAAGGCGGAACCAGCCGAAGCGCCGCGTTTGTAGACTTCAACACCTCGCCATACACACTGCATCAATTCAGTTATCAAATCGGCTCCATTGCTTCCAACCCGGATGTCTGTCAAGTGTCGATGGGCGTGGATCGTGTTTCCGGCTACCGCTACATGATAATCGTTTACAGCGACACAGCCCGGTACGCCCCGCGACTGTTCGGTTACAACCCAACAACCAATGCGGTGACTGATTTGGGGTGGATGCCGATGATTCCGTTTTCCCCAACCGTATCCGGCAACCTTTGGTTTGGTAAAGCCACAAGCGATGCGGCGGTACAGGACAACAATTCAAACGCCTACATCTGGGGACACGCGACATGGGTGCAGCGCAATGGGATTCAGTACATCACCGACGCCGGACTCGACATCAACCGGCACACGCAGTGGGGGATGGTGGGATTGATTCGGGTGAATGCCGGGTTGAACATGATGGTAGACGAAGCGTTCGGCGGCGGGATGACGGTCGTGCAAACCATCTTCACCAACGGTGCCCAATTCGACACTCACATTGCAGCCGCGAAAGCCCCGAATTCCGCCCGAATTGTAATCCTCGTTTCTTCCGAGTACTACACACAGGCGAATGCAATCACGGGGATCACAAATGGTGCGAGCCCTAACTTGACGATAGGAAGTCACACTTTTCTGGCGAACGACCCGATACACATTAGCGGCGTACCGGGATGCACAAATGCCAACGGACCCACCACTGTTACATCCGTGCCCGATGGCACGCACATCATAGTGAATTCCTTCACTTGCAACTCGCCTTGGATACCCACGACTAACGGGCACGGTAGTAACTGCGGGAGCGGTGGAGCGGTGGCGCGCGACGTTAACAACGTGAATTTCCCGCACGTCATCGAAGCGGTGCTGTACATCCTGGACGAGTACGGCAATTGGGAAGTGCGACGGATAGGACGGCTCCCTCACATGGTATACTCTTCCGGCTATTGCTTCACAGCCGGGTACTTCGACCAGCCGCGTTGTTCACTCAACTTCACAGGTGAACAGGCGGCTTGTGCTGTCAACCCGAACGGAGTAGACCAGTTGCAAGTCATCACGTTCCGCACCGGGTATAGGGACACTCCTCCAGCATGGAAGTGCTGTTACGCTTATTGATAGTAGAAGGTTACGGCAAGAGCTAGCACCGGACCAAACAGCCATGCTATCCAGGCTATGCCACGGTATCGAATCCATCCATTGCGGGCTGAAACAACCAACAGAAACGAAATCGATATCAGCAGTAGCAGCATCGATCTTGGCTCAGGTACGGCAGAGGTTTCAGGCGACGGCGGGTCCGTTGCGGTTACCGACAAGATGTAGATGGATGACGTTACTGTATTGCTTCCGGCTGATGTTGCTTTGAGATCGACTCCCCAGGAAACTGGTTGATTGGCGGTAATCGGCTCATTCATCGTAAAACTTCGCGTATGAGGGGTTTGGTCTCCCTGCTCTACCGAGAAGCTTCCCGCTGGCTGGTTGTTGAAAAAAAAGTCGGCATCTACAGCTCCGTTCCCCAGATCTAGGATTATCGAATACGCAATATCGAACGTTACTGACAGAGTTCCGCTAGAGGTTGGGATCGTCGATTCGTTCCACAAAAAATCAGACTGCGCCTGGGCGCTATTGCCGATGTATCCAAAGCCCACCACGGAAGCAAAAGCCCCATCTTTTAGAGTCGGGGTCCCGGAGATTGCAATCATTCCAAAGTATCCATCCGGGCAGGTGGCTTGCTGGTCGCCGCTCCCAGACGCCGAAACCGAAACGTATTGCAATGAAGAGTTACGGCATGTAGTTGAAACCGCACTTGTGATTGTAGAGCAATTCAACGACAAATGGAGGGCGGCGGTAAAGAGCAGTAGGATGCGCACCATAGCGGCTTGTGGACGCCAGCGCAGGGGCGAAACGTTTCGCGGAAATTATGAGCTTCTATACCGAGATAATCCAGCACGATCCACGGTTCCACTCGAACGATAGTATCCGCGACTTGAATCTCCTAGAGCCGATAACCCGCCGTGCGGTGGAGAACATCATTGCAGATGCCGCTGTAGCAAATATCACGCTCATGGTCACGGAGACGTTTCGATCAAAGGAACGGCAGGTGGTTCTCTTCAATCAAGGGGCGTCGCATCTGAAGGATGTCGGGGTTCACCATTACGGACTGGCGTGCGATTTCGCCAAGGTCATTGACGGCAAGCCGTCATGGGCTGGCGATTGGGGTTTTCTGCGCGATCTAGCTAAAAAGCACGGCCTAATAAGCGGGCTCGACTGGGGGCAGCCATACGCGAAGCATTCCTTTGTGGACCCGGATCATGTACAGAGGATCATGATTTGGGAGCAGGCACGTTTGTTCAGCGGAGACTGGTACCCGGCTGATCCAAGCATAGAAATAGCGGTATGACGGCGCAAAAAGATCGACTCGTTCAAGTTCTTCAAGGGTGTGTAGGTGAATCTGCACCCTGTCGCCATTCTGCTGGAGTCCATTCCGGGTGACCCATCATGCGATGGTCTCTTGCGTCCCGCCTGTTATTTATCGCGCTAAGGATCAGACCGGAGCCTAAAAATATGACGCCGATTATTTTAAGTGCGAATGCCAAGAGATCCATTGCAACTATTCTACTCCTCGCGGCCACGCTCCACGCCACGACGTGGTACTTGAAACCATATCGCGCCGGCTGCGAGGAAAGCGGAGATCGGGCGCACCCATGCTATCGTATGATCCGCGCTTAACACGAAGAGCGCCGCGCTTCCGGCCAAAGCAACTAAATACGGTGCCCATTTCTCTGCTTTCATCATGAAACCTCTACTCATTCTACTACTGGCCTTCTCGCTTCGCGCCGCCGACGTGCGCGTGCTCTGCACGCCGTCTCACGCAGGATCGGCTGGAGCCACGAGCTGAACATCAGTGATAAACACATTACTTGGATTTGTGCTGGTGCCGAAGATCGGCCGCTGCCATTCGGTTGGGATATCGAGCTGATCGAGAAGGGTCTTGCCGGGTTGAGACGGCTCAGGTTGAAGTGCATACCGCAGAATATTCAAGTCTTCTTTTAGACCGCCAAGTATCGGAGTGCCATCGTCCATTACCCCTTCGTGCGCGAATTGCGGGAGCCGCTTGCAAATGTCTTCCTGTTGTCGCACTCGCTCCTTGAGCAAAACGTTGAGCATGTGAATCGCCCGTTTTCGTAGTTGGATTTGATCCATAATGAAACCTCTCCTAGTTAGTTTACTCCTGATCGTCGCCATTCGCGCCGCCGACGTGAAGGTGCTTTGCACGCCGGAGCCGCTGGCGGCCAACCTGCCGGGGATGTCGCAGCTTGGAATTTGGAATGTGATGCTGGTGAATACTATCCCGCACGCCGTGACCATCTCGCCGGAGCAGGTGCGCATGGCTGTGCCGCAACTGCACATGGTGGATCCGAAGCGCGTCCAGCAGATCGCCATGCGCACGTATAACTCCAGCAAGTTTCAGCGGCTGCTCCGTGTGATGGGCTACGCCGATCTCGTTGGCCCCGTACTGGTCGGCAACGGCCGCGGCCTGATCTCCGTATCGCCAACCGGGATTGCGATCACCGCCCTGGTCTCGATGGTGCTGCACCGGACCAGCGACAACCTGAAGGCGCAACTGCCGGATCTCGCGGCATACGAGAGCAGCGCACTGACGGGCGACATCACGCTAGAGGCCGCCGGCACGCATGGGGCGTCGATCACGCTCACGGTGTACGCCGGAAAGATGAAGGGTGCCCACGAACTCACGGGCGTGGTCTACAGCGAGACGGACGACGGGATGTTCCCGCGCCTGCCGCCGAAGCTTGACGGGGCCGGGCTCCTATGCCGATCCGGAGATTGCGCAACTACAATGCCAAAGAGCAGCATCCGAGAAGACCCGAAGCTCGGGGCTAAGGCCGAGGCGATTCCTTGGGTGACGATGGCCGAGATGTGCGGAATTTGAGGCTATCAATCCGTCGCAGCGAGTCCCATTCTACGGTTGAGCAAAAAGGCATCCACTGGCACTGAGCACGACTCAAGACCAGTTCGTAGAAAAATGGAACATCATTTCGGTTGTTGGCGAATAGTTGCGGTATCAACATGCCGAACAAAAGCATAAACAAGATCCCAAGCAAGGCCGCGCATTGCACGGAGAAAACTGCAATGACCAACCAAGTAGGCACCCCCGACCACGCGCGCCTGTGTCGCCCTAGCAATGCTATATGGGCACCAATCATTGTCTTTCGTAGCATACCACCTTGCGCGTAATCCTGAGACCGAAACCAATCATGCCTAGATCCGACCAACCATCGCTCGACCTGCTCATCATGTTCCTCGGGCTGACGCTCGCAATCATGGGCGCACTCACAGTATTCTTCACGCCGAAATACGAGACAGGATTCCAGCTAATCATCATGGCGCTGCTGTCTGCCTTCAGCGGGGCTTGCGGCGCGAAGTGGGGCCTGTCGCAGCAAGCCACCACACCGCCGCCCGCTGGAACCGTTCAACGCACCGAGTTGTCCACCAAGACCACCGAAGTCGCGCCCGCCGTCCCACCTCAGCCAACCGAAGTAAAGGAGAACCATCCATGATAATTTACTTGAGTTTATTGGTCGCCCTGGTGGGCGTCCTGATGTACGCACTTTCCGCGAATCCGAAGCTACAGGAGATCGGCCGCATCTCGTTTGCGATGGGCCTACTCGCTTTCCTGCTGCGAGTCAGCGACGCCGCTTTCCAGATCATCAAGTGATGCCATGTGGCTTATCTTGTTGATCGTTCTCATCCTGCTGCTGATCGGCGGATTACCGACGTGGCCCCACTCGCAAGGCTGGGGCTACGGGCCATCCGGCGTAGTGGGCCTGATTCTGGTCATCATCCTGATCTTGCTGCTGCTCGGAAAATTGTAAATGGACTTCAACAACATCCCAACCGCTGCGGCGATCACGATGTTCGGTGCTGTCGCGGCTGGCCCAGTGCTGGCGGCATTCAATTCTTGGCTGGCGAACCGCAACGCCAAGCGAGCAGCGGACGCCGCGAAGCTCGTGGCGGATGCGCTCAAAGAGAGCCATAGCACTACGGACGTTAAGCTCGCCGAGATACATACGCTGGTGAACAGCCGTCTCACCGAAGCGCTGGACTACATTCACAAGCTGGAAGTGTTGCTGCGCGACGCGACGGGACGGCCAGTAGAGGGAGAGCCGCATGGCCGATGAGATCCGCCTAGTCGCGCAGCGTACGGTAGCCTACAGCCGCGACTGCCCGGTATGCGGTAGCACGAACCGTATCGCCTTCCACGACGGCATGAAGGCCGACCAGACCTGCAAGCACTACATCGGCATGGCTCCTAAAGACGTGCGCCCTAACACCGAGGACGTGGCTTACATCGTGTTCGGCAAGGAATGAGGCATTGGAGGAAGGTGGAGGAATCGAACCCCTATGGTTCAGCACCATACCGCTGCTTTCGAGGCAGTTTGCCGACCTTCGACGGCACCTTCCGGGGAATACGTCGTGGCCGCCCATGAATCTCTCATGGTGTCCTTCGCCCGGAGGAGGTCAAGTCCTTCCGGGGACCACGAAAATCTGGTCCAGGCGGCTGGATTCGAACCAGCGTGGGCTTGCTCCCAAGGCAAGTGGGTGGCCGCTACCCGACGCCTGGATTTTGGTGGACTCGCTCGGATTTGAACCGAGATCTGACTGGGTGCAGGCCAGCCGCTCTCCCGTTGAGCTACAAGCCCACAAGAGAGCGATTTACGGGCGTGCTGATGATGATGGGGTTGGAGGATTGGAGCCGGTGACAGGAA
The DNA here is from genome assembly GCA_035577545.1 of Verrucomicrobiia bacterium. Classification (NCBI taxonomy): domain Bacteria; kingdom Pseudomonadati; phylum Verrucomicrobiota; class Verrucomicrobiia; species Verrucomicrobiia bacterium. Next base: position 5,583 of record DATLVI010000039.1, on the reverse strand, counting down.
TCGAACCTGCGCAGTCCGCTTTACAGGAGCGGTGCTCAGCCAACGCGAGCGACACCGGCCCGCGCGTGGTTCCTGTGGTTGTTTGCTCCACGAGATAAGCATATCACAATGAAACTCGCATTCAAACTGGTATCCGCCGGTGGCCTGATCGACCGCGCAATCGGCTGGTGGACCCAATCGCCCTACTGCCACGTCGAGCTGGTGTTCGACCAGATGGGCGTGCCCGATGATTGCTTCAGCGCCGATCCGAAGCGTGGCGTGCGGTTCACGCATGTGGATTGGAGCGACACCAAGACGTGGAAGGTGGTCGGTCTGGCGGTGTCGGAGAGCCAGGAGCGCGTGGCCTACTTCTTTGCTCGTGATGCGCTCGTAGGGCGAAAATACAACAAGCGCGGCATCCTGAGATTCTTGTTCGGATTCGTTAGCAGCAAGCCAAACGAGGAGTTCTGCTCACAGGTCATTCTGATTGATTGCCAACACATTGGGCTGTGGCCGGGCGATCCTCCGGTTCGCATCGACCCAGGCTTTCTAGCACAATTGGCGGAAGCGGAGTAAGCGGCTTCCGATCTTATCCACGAAAGGCACCCATTCCACAATGAGGTTCACATGCACTACGTCGAGGTTGACCTGTACGTATCGGAGCAGGCCATGTGGTTTCGCACTCTAGTCTTTTTCATCGCCGGTCTGTTTAGCCTCGCTGTGCTGGTGATGACCGCACAAGAGCGCTTCCGCTATATCCCGCAAAACGAGAAGGCTGAAGCGGCCTTCCAACAATCGCTACAGAATGCGGAACACCTCACGCAGCTTGAACGTTCCGTATCCGATCTCCGGGCGCTGTCCCTCGATGTTCGGCTGACCAAAATCGAGGCTACGCTCGACACCATCTGGAAACTGTTGATGGGCATCCTGGTTCCGCTGGTGCTGCTGATCTTTGACCGCTTTATCATTAGCGTCATACCGATGTTCCGCAGAAAGTCCGATAGTAACTAAAAGGAGCATTACAAATGAAGAAACTTGCCATCACCATTTTTGCCGTCGTAGTACTGGCGGTCGGCTACAAGGTGAGTACCGGATCCTTCGATATTGATCCTCCTCCCTGTTGGCCGCAATGTACCCCGGTTAAGTAGGGAGATTTGCCTCGCCCGCAGAATTGTGGCACACTTGCTCTACCGTGTGGATACAACTTCTGCGGGGCGGGGCGGTCATAGCTCTCGTCTTTCTGTTATCCCGCTATCTCTGGCTCGGCCTCGCTCGCCGCTATCGATTCTTCTGCACCTATGCCGCCGTCCAGCTCACCGTAACGATCTCGTTCGCCTACTTCTTTGACTTACGCTCGCAAGCCTACGCTGTGGCGTGGGTGCTCTCGCGCTGGATTATAATCGCGCTACAGATCGCCGCCGCCGCTGAGGTCTATTGGATGATCGCTTATGCGCCACGCGGCACCCGCTGGCTTCCGCTGGTGGTCATGCTGCCCGTTGCCGCCCTCGGCTCCGGCGGCTTGATGGTCGTCCAAGGCTACGCCATCACTCCCGATTCCGGCTTCCTCCGCATCCTTCAAATCACCTGCCTCGTATATTCCTCGCTCAGCTTCGCCGTCGTAATCGGTCTCCTGCTTCTCGCCGTGTTCCTGATTCTGGACGCGCAGCGCCACAATACAGTTGTCTATTGGCTCGGCCTGATGACGTACTTCACCATTCAGGGGCTGACGTTCTTTCTGCAATACATCGTTGCACTGAAGTGGGAATTGCTCTATGCGGCATTCCTGCCCGCTAATGCGGTCGTGCTGCTGTTGTGGGGATTGCTGACCACTAGCGCCGGAGAGCGGCCGCCGCCAGCGGTTAGACGACACACGCCATTTGCGGATAAGATCCGTAAGAACGGCGTGGTACGGCGGTTCAAACTTGAGTGGGAACGCGCCGCGATCTGATCGAGTCCGATAACTGGCGAAAGGATTCCTCCCGCAGTTTCGGGCGCATTCGGATCTCAAACAACAACATTAAGTCGCGTTTCAAGCGAATCATGTTGGCAAATAAAGCGCTACGTTTACCGGCCCTGTAGGATTGCAGGCAGGCTTGCAGGTTGACCGCTATCACGTAGCGCGTCAGCGCACCGCAGGCAGCCTTCCGCCGGGTATCGTCCTTGCCGGATTCGCGCATCTCGCGGATCGCCTGCGGCTCGTCCCTGGCGTCCAGCACGGGCTTCCAGCGGTCGAAGCCGGATGGGTTGGGATACAGTGGGCCGCTATTACGCCCCGGATGGTCCCGAAGCGCCTTCATTTCATCAAAGATAAGATTGCACGCCTTTTGAACTGCGGTCAGCGCAAGCTGGTACTCCTCGACTTCTTGGGTCGTCGGGTCCATCGTTATCAATGCCCCCTAAGTAACGCTGGTAACATCGTCATATTTGCACAGATTTAGCGCCAATTCAAGCGGATATTTCGGGCAGTTCTGTGGAAAACACCCGCCTAGAAATAGGTATAAGTACCACCCGCGAACAAGATTGCGATTATGGTACGTGTTTTCGTGGCTGCAAGTGCCGTGGAATCTGTCCGACATCAGCTTTTCAGAACAGAAACAGCGCCTACATGTACGGTTTTAACATTTCCAGAAGCATATTACGAAACAATCGCAACGCCACCGGCTTGCGGTTGCAGTCCTTGAGGAAAAGCCGAACGGCGTTGACGATTCGGTCTTCTTCGGTCATCGGAGGCTTCTCCTGGCTTTTTTCTGCAACCTCCTGTTTGATGTATGCGATCAGGACCGAGGCCATGTCAGTGCCCCTGTCCTCGCACAATCGCTTGAATGCCTTCCGCAGTTCGGCATCCCCAATGTCGAACGAGATCGGCACTCGATCCCCGTTAATTTCCCTATCCAAAATCGTCTCCTTGAAGATTTCCACAGATTTTCTCATCGGACATGACAACAGGCCTTGACAAGGCATGTCAACATGCTCATAATCGTGTTCAGCATGTCAGCATCAACAATACAGCAAACCGGGCAGGATTCCAAACCAAACGTCAAAATCTTCTCGACGAGGGTACCAGTATCTTTAATCACGCGTGCAAAATTTGCAGCTCTTGAATCAGGAAAAAGCGTTCAGCAACTCTTCATTGAGGCCCTGGTCTCCCACCTAGACCGCGAAGATAAAGCGAAGGCACGGAGGGCGGCGCGGTGAGAAAGGGTAAGATTCAGCGGCAAGGATCGTCCTCCTCCAGCGCCGAATACCACGCTTGGCAGCGGATTAAGGACCGATGCGGAAAACCGTCCCATCACAAGTACAAACTCTACGGCGGCAGGGGCATAAAGGTCTGCGATAGATGGCTTGTTTCCTTTTTGAATTTTTGGGCTGACATGGGACCTCGCCCAAGCCTGAAGCATTCAATCGAAAGAATCGACAACGACGGTGACTACAGTCCAGAAAATTGCCGCTGGGCGACGCGCAAGGAACAGGCCAGAAATACCAGGAGAAACAGGTGGGTGACTTTTCGGGGAGAGCGTGTGTTGTTGATCGACTTGGCTCCGCGCCTTGGCATTAAGCTCCCGACTCTTTATTGGCGCCTTCAGCACGGCTGGAACCAAGAAGAGGCCTGTACGTTTCCATTGAGGCCGGGATATCGTCCACCTTCTGTATCGGTGGACGGCGACAGCATTCTGATCTACAAGCGGGAGGCCACGCGATGAGCCATTACAAATGCATGGATTGTGGAGAGGTTCTAACGATTGGTTCTCCCCACATGCATGAAGGGACTGGCGTAGGCGGATTCGCTCGTATCGAACGCATCAAGGAGCCACAAGAGAAAGTTGTTCGTATCGAAATCCACTACGAAAACGGCGACGTGCGATTCGCTGAAGGCTCCGACGCGGACAAGATCATGGACTACTGGCAATCCGGGGAAACGATGAACTACATCCACGGCGGTAAATATGAAGGCCCAACGCTAATACTGTCCCGTGCTGGCGAGGCCACGCGATGACGCCCCGCAAGCCGCCAACCCGCGCCTCGATCCCGGACTGGAAGCGCCGCTGCGCGGTGTACAAGACGTTTCTGATGTTGGCCAACCGGGAGTTGTATCAGGTCGCGCGGGACGTGATTGCGTTCAACGAACAGCGGTGCGAGGCGCTGCCGCGAAAGGAGTCTGCCGCGTGACCACACTCGAAATACTGAGCCGCGATTGGGCTGTCGGACGACACTCGCTCACGCCGGACGATATTCTCTACATGGAATCGTGCTACGTGCGGCAAGGTAAAACTCAGGACACGCGAAAGTCTCCAGCGGGTAGCACGTTAATTTATCGTTCGACCAGTCTCACGACACGGTTGCTGGAAAAGGTCTGGAGGAACGCCGCGTGACCGCCCCGCGCACATTGCAGCTCGTACCGATCAGCTTAGCTGAGGCGAACGAGTTTGTGCGCTTGCATCACCGTCACCATAATCCGGTGCCTGGGGCAAAGTTTTGCGTGGCTGTAGCGACTCCCGGTGTGGTGCATGGCGTCGCCATCGTTGGCCGACCAATAGCACGAATGGCTGACGACGGCTGGACGCTGGAAGTCAACCGGACCTGCACGGATGGTACAAAAAACGTTAACTCGATGTTGTACGGAGCCTGCCAGCGTGCTACGTTTGCGCTCGGCTACAAAAAGCTCATCACGTACACTCTGCCAACTGAATCCGGCGCATCGCTCCGAGCTGTTGGCTGGACGTGCATCGGTTCCGCTGGCGGAGGTCGATGGAGCCGCGAGTCCCGACCGCGTATCGACACACATCCGCTTCAGGAGAAGTTGCGCTGGGAGGTGACCGCGTGACCGCCCCGCGCCTACTGTCCGGCGATGCTATTATGCGTTTGCTCAACGGGAGTGAGCGCGAAATGCCAAGACAGAGGTGTCAGAATCCAACTTTGAGACAGCGGAAGGACGGCCTGTGGTACATCCTTCCTTGGGTTGACGTGCGCGACGGTTGCGGCGGTACGGTCCGCATGAAGAAGAGGATCGTGCTCGGTCCGCTTACCAAGCGCGAAGCCATCATCAAGCGGAACCAGGTGATGGAAACCATCAACAATAGCAAGCTCGTATTGCAGAGCCAAATCAAGTTCGGCTATTTCCTGGACAACTACTACATCAAGTCGTATCTGGACCGTCCAGGAGTCCTGAAAAGCACCACGCAAGCGGCGTACATGAGCCACATCCGCGTTCACATACGCCCGACCTGGGGCGAGATGCAGATGAGCGAGATCACGACGCGGCGCCTGGACGATTGGATGGCGGCGCTGACTAAGGCCGGGTTGTCGTACAACGCGCGCCACGACCTGCTGACGATGATGAGCGGGATCTTTACCAAGGCCGAGGACTGGGGTGTGTGGGACCAGCGGAACCCGTGTAAGCGCGTGACGGTTGGCCGCAACCTTCCGGTACGCGAGAAGCGGATGCTGACCGATCAGCAGATCCGGCTGCTGCTGGCGGCGCTGCCGGATAACGGCGTGCGGCTGATGGCTGAGATTGCGCTGTTCTGCACGCTGCGGGTGTCGGAGATCATGGGCTTGCAATGGAAGCACATCGACTTCGAGAACGGCTGCATCCACGTTCGGCAG
>DATLVI010000038.1 GCA_035577545.1 Verrucomicrobiia bacterium | reverse complement strand
TGCCCGCGAGGATCAAGCGATTCGGCGAGGGTTTTTCGAAGGCGCGATAGACTGCGACGAAACTGATGGTCACTGTCAGGGTCAGCAGGCATTCCTCATTAATATTGTTCGCGTAGTAGAGCGCCAATGGATGAAACGCATACGCCAGGGCAAAGAGCACGATCACCACGGTTGGCACCAAACGGGCAAGCAAAGTCGCGAGAAGCACCGCCGTCAGAATATCGAAGACAATGTGCGCCAGTTTGACGAGGACCAACGAGTGGCGGGTCACAGCGCGACTGGCGGCCAACAGTCCCACATACACGGGACTGAAATGACCATCCGGTGCACCGCTATCGTCCCGAAATCCTTCGCCCGCCAGTAAATTGTCCGCGATGGCCAGCATCGCCGGCGCGTTCCCCGACAAACTTCGCTCGGGCTGAACCGCCAGGAAGACGAGACGCGGGATGGCGACCGTCAGCGCGACCCACAAATAGAGATGTGGTTTCAGCTGTTCGGCGAGCTTTTCAAGCGTTGACAACATGTACCCCTCGCAGTCTGTCCCACAACCAAAGCGCGCTGACACAGGCAAAAATGATGCACAGTCCCTCGATAGGAAAACGAAAACGGACAATACCGGAAAAAACCACGCAGGTTGCCTCAAGGTGCAGTATCGCCAGATGAAGCAGCCATCCCGGCTGGCGGTTGCGGACGAAAGGGACCAGAGTCAGGAAGAAAGCGGGCAAGAACAGGACCAGTACCGGTCCCCAGGTTGCCAGCATGGTAACTCGAGCGAACGTCGAATTGCTCCCGTGCAGGAACGGCGTCATTGACCGGCGCAGTTTCGCCTGGATCAGGTAACACCACCGGTCGGGGTGATCCTTGAGCCAGCGGACGGCCAGGTTGACCGCCAGATGATCCCGTTCGACCTCGGTGGAGCACGAAACGAAAGCATCGCGATACTCGGGAATCAGCGTGGGGAAGATTTGGTGTCCATAGTATTCCGGATTGTAAGCGACCACGGAATTGTTGCCACCCAGCAACGTGTCGCCGCCTTCGGTGGCCAACGGGATGAACTCGCCGAAGACCCGGTAATTGCGGACGATCCACGGAGTCAAGGTCAGCAGTGAGATCAACGGAATCGCCAAGGCAAGGAAGATCGCGGGTCTCCTGGCCCAAAACTGCCAAACGGCCCAAACGACCGCAAAGGGAATCATGATAACGAAGCCGCCTTTGGTGAGCATCGCAAGTCCCAACAGCAATCCTGCTACGCCGGCACGATTCAGCGTGGGTCTCTCCGCGAACCAAAGACTGGCGGCCACATACGCCAGAAACCAAAATGTTGCCAGGGTCTCAGAGAGCAACTGTGCCGAGTAGAAGATCGCCATTGGCCACAGGGAATATATCGCTGATGCGAACAAGCCGATTCTCTCTGAAAACGCGTGTTTGCCGATGCTGTAAATTATCAGGACCGTCAGCACGCCCACCAGACAATCGAAAAGACGGATGACGCCGTACCGGCGGCCAAAGACCTTGTATAGTCCCGCCCAAATCAACGACGTTCCCGGTACTCGATAGGCGGTAAGGTTATCCCGTCCAAAACCCGGGCTGGGACCGCGATAGCCCTTTCCTTGTGCCAGGTTCCAGGCGCAGGTGTCATATTCATCCTCATCCGATCCAAGTTTGGTCGGCGGCGTGTTCAAGCCGGTCTTCACCGCGAGCCCCAGGCGGAGAAGCAAAGCCGCACAAACAAGCACGATCAGCCACCCTCGAGTCGAGAATTGGGAAGTCATTTTGATTATTTGCCGGCCTGCCGACTAGGCACCGGCGCCGCCCGCCGCCCAATACAACCGTACCAGGACCCAGATCACCGGGATGCTCGCGACCGCCATCAGGACGGACCGGACGATGTCGCGGTTGGTGATATCCAGATAGCCCGCCGGACAGTAGGGCTGGCGATCAACGTAGCGAATGATACCGATGCCCAACCCCAACATCAGATAGAGAAATGGATTGTAGGTCCTCGTGAGGAAGAATGCGGAGGCATAGAATCCCGCCAAAGCGGAGAACAATCCGATGGCCAGCCGCCGTGTGCCGCGATCCACCGGTTCCAGGCGCACAATCTTATGAACAGACCGCAACACCAGCCACAGGAGACTGAACCAGAACGAATAGCCGAACAATCCCAGTTCGCCGTAGCAAGTGACGAACGAATTATGGGCAACTTGTTCCGAGTAATCGAGCCAGCGCCCGTAACCGATGCCGAACAGCGGATTCTGCTTGAGGAACTGGTTCCCGTAGCCCCACTGCATGATGCGTCCGCCGGCGGAACCTTCATAAACCGATTCCCGAGCGCGCGCCGGGCCGAACGCCACGACCACACCGAGCACGGCGCTGATCACCAGGACGCGCAGGATGGCGGTCCGAGTTGAGAACCACACGTAGGCCAGCGACATGGCGCCCAGTCCCACGACGCCGCCGCGCGACTGCGTGTAGTACAGTACGTATAGCATCGCGGGGAACGAAGCAGCCACAAAGAACTTTGCCAGTATCATCGTATCGGTTTGCAGGAACGTGAAGACGAAAGGAATGGCCACGACGTACAACATCGCAAAGTCGTTGGGATCCTGGAACATTCCGGTGCCCTGGACGCGGAAGTCTCCATCAAAGAATGATCCAAAAGGCTCGACGTTCGCAAAGCCGTAGCCGGTTTTTATTTGCATGACACCGTGGATGCAAAAGATCGCCGCGCTGATCACGATCACCCACATCATCCGGCGCAAGCGCTTGGGATTGTCCACCAGCGTCATCGTCATGAACAGCAACACACAGCACTTGCCGAATTCCGAAAACGCGTCGACTGCGCCATGGACCCGTCCATACACGAGTTGCGAAAGCACGACGCCCAGTAGCAAGCCCCACATTAGGCGCCCATGCTTGTTGCGCCAGACCGTCCCGGTCAATCTTTGGTCGGGCGAGGGGCTGATGAAGGCCGCGAAGATGGTCAGGATGGCAGCGACGTTGACCAATTCGAAGCCGCGGACCGGCTCGTACCATTCCTGTGGTCGCACCAGCAACACGAGCACATAAATAATGAGGAATCCCAAGGCTACCCCTTTATTCCATGTAGATTTCGCTGGGATATCGGTCACGCAACGTGCCGGTTTTCCTGGCAACGACGAAAATGTGCGCTCCGCGGTGGCGCAGTTGGCGCGGATGACGCCCGGTGAGCGGAAACCAAAGATGGATAAGGGTGAGGAGTAGAAGGTCGGCCAGCTTGTAGCGCTCATGTTTGAAGAAAACGTGCGGTGTGTAGAATTTCTCCACACTGAATCCGGCACCGTCGAGCATCAGTTTTACCTCATGGGGCATGAACTCCTTGGCATGTTGCAGCATGGGCGGTTTGTGCTGACGCCAGAAATACGATCCCTCATAGGGAGTGATCCCACGGAGGCCCTTCAACAACGCGTGCCAGGAAATAATGTTCGGCGTGGTGAGAATCAAAGCTCCATTTGGTTTCAGAATGCGGTGTATCTCCGTCAACATCGCCATGGGGTCGTGCAAGAGGTGCTCGAGGATCTCCGTGCAGACGACGGCATCGAACGTATTGTCAGGATAGGGATATGCGCTTTGCTCAAGGTCGAACAGGTCGCGCTGAAACTCGATCCGTCGGCCGGTGGGCTTGTGGGTAAACTGCGTGATCCCGCTATAGCCGGTGCCGGCGTCCGGCAGGTTCTGTGTCCGTACCTCGTAATGCGTAAATTGCTCGAGCAACAATGTAAAATGATTGTCGCAACCCAGCTCCAGGAGTTTGCCCGTGCCATCCGGCAGCAGGTTCAGGGTCGCTGCGTACCGTGGCAGATGCATGTTTACAAAGTCCGTGGGAGGCGGATCGAACTCCGTCAGATACGCTCGGGCTTCCGCTTCGGTGACGTTTCGCATCGTTTGGTCCTGGTGATTAGGCAATCACGGCAGTCACTTCAGATTTTCTTCGCCGCACAAATTGCAGGATGTTTTGCAGCGGTTGGGGGAACAGCAACAGGAGGCAGGCGACGTAACCGCCGATCCCAAGCACCGTCTCGATGGCTGTTCGCGGGACAGGTCCCAGGCTTTTGAGGATGGTGATCTGGGGCAGGAAAACAGTGAGCACCATTACCGCAGTGGACACGAATGCCGGCCGCAAGGCCTCTCCCAGTTCCGACCAGTGAAACACGACACAACGTTTGACGGCGGCAATCCAAACGAGAGCGAGCACGGGGAACACCAGCAGCCACACGAGACAAATTGCCTGCAAGCCGGAGCGCGCCGCAAAATAGAACACAGGCGGCATGACTGCCAGATTGAGGAGATTGAACTTCAAGAGGAGCCCGGTTTTTCCTTTCGCGAGGAGCAAAGGACCCGAAAGTGAATTGATCATCATGATCATGGCCGCCCAGCACATGATGTTCAGCGCTGGGATCATCGGCGCCCATTTGGGCTTCAACAATAACGGAATGACGTCCCCACTTACCAGCGACAGGCCGGCCAGTACCGGGACGATTACCAGGCACGCCAGTTGCACGGACGTGAGGAAGTAACTCTTCAGTCGGTCATGGTCATCTTGCAGTCGGGAGTAGACGGGAAACGCGACCTGATTGATAATCGAGAGTACGCGTCCGCTCAACTCGGTTGTTAGCCGCGTGGCCAGCGTGTAGTAGCCCAGCGTTTGGTCACCGAGATAACGCCCGATAATCAGGCGATCAGAATTGTCATACAAATACCAGGCGATCCGCGCGGCGGATAAATTGAGGCTGAATGATGACAGTTCGCGGAGGTTGACCCAGGCAAATTTGAATCGTGGTCGCCAGTGTGATTGGGCGAACACCAGGACGCACAAGACCGCTTCGCGGATCAGCACGCCCAGCACCAGCGACCAGACGCCCCAGCCGGCGCGCGCCAACAGGAACGTTGACACCACACCGAGCATGTTGCCAACGACCTCGAGGATCGAACGCCTCTTGAAATCCACCGCGCGTGTCAGCAGGTTCCACGGCACCAGTCGCAGGTTCGTGAGAATAAAAACCAGCCCCAGCGCCCGCAGCACCGGCGTCACCTGTTCATGCCGGTAGAATACCGCCACGAGCGGTGCCACGAGATACGTGAGGCCATAGATCAGAAGGCTCACAACCACGCCGAACCAAAACAACGTGTGCAGATCATCCTCGCTGACTTCCTTGCGTTGGACGATCGCCGCGCCGAAGCCGAGTTCATTGAGAAAATCCACCAGTCCCGTGTACACGCTGCACATGCCAAACAATCCGTAATCCTCCGGCACCAGCACTCGCGCCACGGCGATGGTCAACACCCAACTCAGCAGCTGGATGATCGCACGTGACCCGCCATACCAAATGACCCCGCGGACGGCCTTGTCTTTCAGTGCCTGGTCTTGCATCAGCAATCTGCGCCAACAGAGAACGGGTTAGGACTTCGCGGCGCGTTGCCGCTCGACGGTGCGGATATATTCGACGGTGCGGCGGACCCCTTCCGGGAACAGGACCTCTTGTTTCCAGCCAAGAATCCTGGACGCGCGCGCCGCATTGAGATAGATGTGCTCCACCTCTCCGGGACGCACTGCGGTGTAGGAAGGCGGCACTGTGGTCCCGACAGCTGCGGCGACGGCGTCATAAACCTGTCGATCACTGGTGCCGATGCCACTACCGATGTTGACGATGCCGCAGAAGTCCGTTTGGAGCGCCAGCACATTGGCGTGCACGATATCGCCGACAAACACGTAGTCGCGTGTCTTGCTGCCGTCGCCGAAAATCGTGCACGGTTTACCATCCAGCAGCAGGCCACTGAAAATCGCCACGACGCCCGCCTCACCATGCGGGGTCTGCCGCGGACCAAAGACGTTCGGATACCGCAGCACGATGTAGGAGAGGCTGTTGAGGCGGTTGTACAGGTAGAGGTAGTGTTCCACGGTGTGCTTGCTGATGCCATATTGGCTGATGGGGTTAACGGGGTAGCTCTCGTCCGCGGGCAGGTCCTTCTTCGGGACATCGCCGTACACGGCGCCGCCTGTGGAGATGTAGACGAAGCGTTTCACGCCCGTCCGGACGGTGGCCAGAATCAGGTTGAGGCTCCCGAGGATGTTACATTGCGCGTCGAAAACCGGGTCCCGCGTGGACTTGCGAACATCCATCTGCGCGGCGTGATGGCTGACGACCTCGGGTTTGAACTCGTCGAAGACCCGGTCCACGCCAGCGGCATCGCGAATGTCCACTTCGTAGAAGCGCGCCTTGGGGTTTAGGTTGTGACGGAAGCCGGTGCTCAGGTTGTCGAGCACGGCGACCTCGTGGCCCTGCTTGATGTATTCGTCAGCAACGTTTGAGGCAATGAACCCGGCGGCGCCGGTCATCAGGATTTTCATGTCTTGGTTCTCCTTAGGGTGTGTTGGGTGTGAACGTGTAGCGCAACAGTCGCCGCCAGCGGGCGAAGCGATGCTGAAAGAGTTGCCCCCCCCAATCGGGGAGGGGATAGAGTACCACCGCCAGCAGGGTATGAAGCCAGGCCTCGCGGTGCTTACGCGCCATGTGGTAGACCCACGAAAAGTCAAAGTGCATGAAGGCTTGGGCTTTGGCCCGGAGCAACCACCGTCGTCGCAGCGGACCGTCGGCAAAAGCGCGACGCAAGGTTTCGCGGAAGGCATCTTCCATACCGTTGGTCTGCATGTTGAGGGCGCTCCCATGTAGCCGCCATTCCACGAGGCAGTCGGGGACGCAGCGGAAGCGCCAGTGTTTCGCGAGTCGGATCCACATTTCGCGGTCTTCCACTTTCCGCAGGGATTCGTCAAATCCGCCTTGTTCCAGAAAGCAGCACCGGCGCAGGATCACCGAGGACGGACAGAACAAGGTGGCGACGGTAAGCCACTCCAATGCGCGTTTGCATTTGGATTCATCGGCCGGGTCCAGGTTCTGGGTGCCATGTTCATCGAAGACTTCACGGCCACAATAGACCAGGCCCACTGACTCCTCCGTGAACTCGACCAACTGCCGCGACAATTTCTCCGGCTTCCAGCGATCATCGGCGTCCAGCAACGCGATGAATTCGCCGCGGGCAGCAAGGATGCCGGCGTTGCGCGCCGCGGAAAGGCCACGGTTTTCCTGGCGCAAATAACGCACACGCGGATCGGATGCGTACGCGGCCATCACTTCCGGGGTCTGGTCCGTCGAGCCGTCGTCAACGACAATGACTTCCAGTGGCGGAACAGTCTGCGCGAGGGCGCTGTCCACCGCTTCCCGAATGAACCGGGCGTAATTGTAGCAGGGGACCACGACGGTGATCGATTGTTTTGCGTCCCGGTTATTCACAGTACTCGCTGCCGCGTTAGAGTTTTCTCGTCCAAGCCAGTGTCGTCGCGATGCGGATAGGCCTTTCGACGGGTAGTTTCAGCATTTGTTCGTCCACTGCTTGTCGGACACCGGGAAACTCCGGGTTGGGATAATCGTCGAAAACGATCAGGCCGCCGGAGATCACGTGCGGGAACCAGAGCAGGATGTCTTCGGTGACCGCTTCGTAGCTGTGCCAGCCGTCGATGAACAAAATCCGAATCGGAGCGCCATTCCAGGCCTGAGCGGCTTCTTTGGAGGTCATCTTGAGCGGCTTTACGCGATTCTCCACCCCGAATTTGCGGATGTTTCGTAGAAAGACCTCATAGGTGGAGATGCGGCCCAGGTCCCAAGCGATGTCGCCCGTATGCGGGTCCACCGCCCACACAGTACCGTGGTCGGCATGCCGGGCCCCCTTGGCGAGGTAAATAGTGGAGCGACCAAAGCACGAGCCGATCTCCACAATGTCGCCGTTCCCTCGTGTTGTTCCAGCAATCGAAAAGAGAAACCTGCCAGCCGGCTCGGGAACGCCACAGTCAGGTAGACCCCCGGTCTCCAAATGGTGACCCATTTTGTAGGAGAGGCGTCCCACCGGTGTCGTTAGGGCCAGGAGCTTTTTCGCCCTTGCTTTGAAGTGGAACCAGGGAGTTGGCGGAGGTGTTTCCTTGCGGGAGCGGGCCACTTGCACCATCGCGGCGTGTTGCCGGATGCGGTCCACGAGGGGCTGACAAATCGCTTGTGGCGAAAGACGGTCCGCGACGAAGGCTCGCGCGGCCTGCTCCATGTCGTGTCGCGTCTCCGGGCGCGTCAACAACTCACCGACGGCCACCGCAAACAGCTCGGGGGTGTTGGCGAGTCGGACAGCTTTGTTCTCCAACTCCATCAGGCCCTGCAACCCGATGCGGGTTGTGACGCAGGCGCGTCCATAAGAAAGCGCTTCCACGAGTTTGATCTTTAACCCGCTGCCGACGAGGCTGGGGACGACGCAGACTTCAGCCGCCGCATATTCCGGTTCCACATCCGTGACCCGCCCGACAAACCGAACATTCGGGAACTGACTGGACGAATCAGAGAAGACGGAGCAGATGGATCCGCACACGTGCAAGGTGGCTTGGGGCACAGTTTCCAGGATCCGCGGCCAGACTTCCCCCAGAAACCAATAGAGCCCGTGTACATTGTGCAATTGGTCACTGCCGACGAAGAGACAACGCCCTGGCACCTGCGGTGTGCGGCAGTCCTGCGGCACAACCGGAAGAGGAACCGTGATTACCTCGCAAGCAGGAGCCAGCCTTTTTAAGGAGACGGCCTCTTCCTCTTGGATCGCCACCAGGACCTGTGCCTTCTTAAGGAGGCGCGCCTCGGTTCCCGCGTCCCAGGTTTCAATTTGCGAGTCCAGGCCGAATTCTTTGAAGGAAGCGGTCCGCTCATGCTGCACGTCGTGGGTGATGATGAGCTTCAACGTCTCCGGACCTGCGGCATCCAGAACGTCCGCTGCCCAAATATAGTTCGCCAGCAGAGCATCCGGCGGATTGGCTTGCAACTTCCGGGCTGCAAAGTCCGTCCCCTGCACCGATGACAAAGGTGACCGACGCGTCACGTTCTTTTCCCGGACGCGGGAACCGTTGTTTCGATTCAGTACGTGGGTTCTACCAATGCTCCGATAGATAAAGCGGGCGATCAGAGCGGCCACCGAATAAAACCAATCGTATAAAGGCAGGGGGCGGACACAGAGGCGTCCAATCTGGATATTTCGCCAAACACTGAGGTGCACCAGCCCATAGAACCGGGGACCAATTACATGCCAAGGGGTCCGCCCACCGCTCGGCGAGTCATTGGTACATATCCATTCCACTTCGATACCGGCTTGCCGAAGATAATCAATCATTGCCAGCAGATAGGCGCTGGCGCCATCCCCAGTCTTCGGAATGTATTTGGAGCAAAAGACTACTCTCATCGGTTCACTCTGATACCCGGGCCATCGCTATCACCGAGGGCTCTTTACCATGTCGCTTCCTGGGGCGGCCACGGAACTTGAAATAAATCGATCAACTCCTGCGCGCGGGCGATGCGGTCCGGGCTGAACTCCTTGCGCCAGGCAAAGCCGCGTGCCAGTTGCGAAAGGACGAAATCGGGCTTGAGACGAAGTGCCTCCAAGCAGTTTGTGAGAAACTGCACCGGATTCTCTCGCGCGGCGCGGCGGTCGAGGTGGAAACTGTCGAGGTATTCAAGCCGCCAGATTTTTGTGAGTTCCCGGTCCCAATGGGGGATGTTCTGCCACTCTTGAGGAAGCTCCGCGTTCGGATCGTGCAGCACGGAGTCGAAACAAGCCAGCATGGTGCGCAGGAACCGCCACGAAAGACTTCCGTGTTTTGTGGCCTGGTTGGGACGCATTCGCCATGTAGCCAGACGTTCGGGTACGAAGGCCACATCGCTGGCGAGCGTTGCGCGCAGTGTCCACTCGATGTCCGCCGCCGAGCCGCGGTCCGTGCGGAACAGGCCCGCTTGTTTCAGGAGCGAATGCTGGAAGAGCACGGCGGTCATGGTTCCCCAAATGGTCCCGAAACAGCAGTGCAGGACGAATTCCGTGAGGCGTGGCCGCAGGCATGGTCGATTCATCCATTCGCCGAGAAAGAGACGTGGTTTGTCTTGCGCCAGTGGTTCAATGGGCCGGCTTTCAGCGTCGATTACCTGGTAATCACACACGGCGATGCGGATATTCGGATTGCTTGCCAATGGAGCCAGCAATCGTTCGAGAAGTTGGGGCTGGGCGGTGTCGTCGCTCGTCGCGATGTAGAGATAACGTCCCCGGGCGCGCTTCAGGCATTCATTCCAACCGGCGTAGATGCCCTCGCGGGATACCTGATGCAGTCGAACCCGAGGATCACCGGCAAACTTCTGAAAGAACTCCCAGGAGCCATCGTCCGAATGGCTGTCGCAAACGATGAGTTCCCAATCCGTGAAAGTTTGCGCCAGGATCGTTTCCAGGCGCTCTTCCAGGAATGGGCGAGTGTTCAAATTGGGCAGGCAGATGGAAACGAGGGGCTGATTCACGGTGGTGGCTTGCGGCCTGGCCCAATTTGGGCCACGGGTACGTCCAATTGTCCATTCCAACCCAGACTCTCTGCCTGCTGTGGAATAGTGTAATTGTTGGTGGATCCTACCGATGCCGATGCGAGATTTGTCAGGTTGTTACATAGATCAAGCTGACGGGCAAAGGAACAGTCGAGTGTAAACGCCGTACCTCCGACAACGACATTGTGTGTGAATTTGGTCCCTCGGGCTCGAATTAAATCATCATATGTGTACCTGCGAAGTTCGGGATAGCGGGCGGTATAGGGTGGTCGGGTTGCGTGGACTTCTTCGAGCCGCCGCGTGAGAATTTCCATGTTGATGACCGGGTCCAGGAACCCGACAGCCCGGTTGCAGGAGGTGAACAAATTACCCTCGACATGATTGGCGCTACCCGAAGAAACCTGGACGCCCGTATTCACTTTGTCGAAGATGTTCCCGAACACAGTTGCGCCACCCGCGAAATCGTCAAGGAAGATGCCCACTTGCGGGATATCGTGCAGAAGATTGTGACGAAAGATATTGCCGCGCTCTGACAGATTGCGGCCCATGTAGATGGCGCCGGCGTCGCTGGTTTCCAGGCAAACGTCGTGGATTTCATTAAACTCAATCTCATGGTCGTTTCCACTGAGAAAAATCGCGGCGTTCGGAGCTTCATAGATCAGGTTGTGATCCACCCGGTTGCCGACCCCAAACACATGGATCCCGGGGGACATGGTTCTCTTGATTCGATTAAAGCGAGCAATGATGTTGCGACTGGCAAAGTTATTCCCGGGTGTGAGCGTTAGACGGTTGCCACCGCCGATGATCAGGGCGCCGGCACCAGTGTCGAAGATGTCACAGTCTTCAATTCCATTGTTGGACCCGCAATTGCCGTCGTATGTCGATGAGCTGTAGAGGAGTCCCCAAGTATTTCTTGCAGCATTGCCCAAGGCGACGGCGACCCCACCCAGATTTTGGAACCGACAACGCGCCACGAGGCTGCGAAATCCGCCAATCACTTGCACGGCCGGTCCGCGTGCACAGGAGAACGTGAGGTTGGAAATGGTCACGAATGAAGTGTTGCGAAGGAGGAACAGTGGTTCCTTCAGGACGGACCCGATCGCCTTACCTTGTAAGGCAGTTGATGGCGGCCAGAAATATAGAATCCCCGTTTTGCGATCCAGATACCATTCGCCAGGCTCGTCCAATTCTTCCAGCACGTTCAGTGCATAATAACGCGCTCCCACATGGTAACCGTATTGACTCTGTGGGTTGGCAATGGTGATCAACCGTTTCTCCGGGTCAATCGACCGAACATGGAGGTACTGATCGGCCCAGTCCCGGCCCCAATAACCATGCATCCAAACTTCCGCCGGTCGAGCCCACACACTGATCCGATCATTGGCGTATTGGATAGTGGGGCCTTTCTCACCCGCTGGTATGGCGGCGATTTGCGTCCATCCGTCATTTGGCCAGCGCGCCAACGTCATTGGTTTGTCATTGAAGAACAATTCGAACGAATCAAATGGTAATTCTCCATAATCAGTTATGCCAAGTGCCGGTAATTCGACCTGCAGCACATTCGTTCGGGCCGGAGGTGGGAGGAGTTGAAGAATGGAGGGACTCTGCACCGGTTTGAAACCGGTCAATTCCTTTCCGCCGATGAACTTCGCCTGTTCGCTGCCAAACCCGCAGTAAACGATGGGAGACTCCCGGGTGCCGGAGTCCTCACGGGCAAGAGCGAATGAATTGGTGAGCGAATAGACGCCACCATGGATTTGCACCATAAAAGCTCCGGGGGGAGGGTCGGAGGACTTTTTCAGTTGGCGAATCGCATCGCGAGCGCGTTCCAATGTGGCGAAAGGCTTGTCCAGAGTGCCAAGGTTTGTATCGCACCCGGATGGGGAGACGTGGAATTCTGACCCCGTGGCTGTCGCAACCCAGCAGAGGAAAGCTACAGTGCAACGTTTCGTTGTTGCCAGCGAATACCGGCGCGCCGCTGTTCGATATCCTCGAACAATTCGATATGCGTGTGAATCCATTCTATATTCCACTCCCACCAGGTTCGTTCCAGCAAAAGGGCTATGCAGTGGCGGTGATCGGGTGTCTACGAAGGGCCTGTGAGATAATCTCGTGCAACTGGCCGGCACGCTGAGTGAAGGTGTGGTCGCGCAATGTCCTTCTCTGCCCATTCGCGCCAATTTCCCTCCGTTTTGATTCGTGGTCGAGCAGGTATTGCGCTTTCTCGATGCATTCCTCTGTTGAGTTGTATGTTACCACTTCGGTGTCGGGCTCGAATATTGTGTGAAGGTTGGGCTTCAGATCCGTTAGCAGACATGCGCCCACACCGGTTGCTTCGTAAAGCCGCATGTTTGACGCATACCGAGATGGGCCGTGGGCGTTCAAGCTCACTTTCAACTGAGCCAGCAAGCCAAACATCTCCAGTCCAAATACCGGGGGCTTTGCCATCTGGTGTAGACGCGCGAACACCTGGCGCAGCTTCTCGTGATTCTGATTCTCCAAATAGGCTTGGTGCTTGGGAAGATAGGGCATCACGAATTTCATGCCTGTGCGATCAAGATGTTCCAGTAAATTGAAGTAAAGCTCGCGTTTCCTCTTCATGCCGGGGGCAACGGGGAACGACCTAACTTCGGCGACATCACCATACAGCTCGATGCTCAGCCTGGTAGCGAGAGCGTCGAGGAGAATGGCTCGCCGATTGTGGAATGCCTCTCCGTGCTCAACTTGTCCGATGAAACCAATTTCGGCTCCCGGGCGTGATATGTTTGATCGGTTCTGCAGGCGACCCAGGATGCGAGGCTCGAACGCATGATTCAAATGCACGGCCCGGATGCCTTGACGGTCCAAGTCCTCAACCGTGTCGGGAGCGCAGCTTAACGCCAAGTCATGCTCTCGGAAATATGCGGCATCAGGATGCGCCTCCCCGCACCAGCCAATGACCAGCTTGATCGCTGGGCAGATGTTGCGACAGTGCTTGACGAAGTCAGGCCCGAATTCCGGGTGCCATTCACCCACAAGCAAAACGTCCGGGCGAATGCTACGAATTTGGGCAAATAGGATGGGAAGTATCCATGGTTCATCACCATCGCCGATACCATTTTCACGGGCCCACGCCTTCTGCATTGGTTCCGCATTGGCGACAACATCCGTAGCTTCGTGGCCGAGACGGTGTAACTCCTGCGAAATGAAATCCGCCCAACGAAAACAGTCTCCCATGAGGGCGGTGTGCTGAATAGCATAAGGCTCCGCAGCCAATTCCGGACGCTTGTCATAAAAAGTCTTCAAGTACTTGGGGTAGTACTTGCTGATAATCAGTAGACGATGTGGTTCCATGTGATCGAAAGAAGGAGCGGGTCACCGGCTGTGTTTTGCACTTCCCAACCAAGCCTTAACATTGGTTCGGAACGACTTTGGGAGTTTTCTCCTCAACCTCTTGGGTAAATCCAGGGTGGCCTGTAGAATGGCATCTGCCTTCTTGGGGGTTACCATTTCGCCTGTCTCGATACACAGGACCTCTTTCCCGGAAAACCGCGCAATATCAACAGCCTGTGTCAGCGAGCTTTCAATGAACAGTGGCGCGCGGAGGTCTTTGTAAATGACGGCTTTGAACTTTGCATGAGCGTTCGCGGCTACGCGGGCCTCTTTCGTGGGAAGGTTTAGCATGTACAATTTGTCATATTGTACCCGGTACTTGGTAAGCCATGCTTCTGTCAGGGCGCGGTACTTTTCAAGACGGCACGTCACGAGGGCAGTAATCCGTTTGGTTGGGATGATTAACGGCGCCGCGTTGCGAAGGAAATTCTCGTAGTTCTTCCCATCGTCATTTTCTTCCTTGGTCGGGTCTACGCATAAGACGCCGTCAATATCTACGCAACAGTCGGGGAGCGTGCCGGAATGCATGACATTCCATTCGAACACACGCGGACTTGGGACAATCTCAGCAAAGAAATCAACAAGCCGTCTTGACCCGGGCATGGCATACACGGCCCCATAGTAAATGGTATGCGGGAGCTTGGCGGCGCTGATCTTCGCCTTTACCAGGTTCATCTGTTTGCCGGTGGCAATGCTATCGTCAAGGACCAGTACAGTCTGCCGGGCTGAGAGTAGCGAATCTGCGCGGACACCCCCATAACGCTCACCAGTTTGTATCAACTTTCCTTCGATGAGGCGGTCTACGTCCGTTAATGGGATATTTCGGTGAAGTGCCAAGATGTTGGCAGCCAGAAGACCACTTCGGGGGATCCCAACAACTACTGTGATGTCACGAGGAAGGCCGCTCATCCATCGGATGATCTGGCGATTGAGAGAGGCGATGCTGCGGTAGTTCATGGCTTGGTAATCGACTTCCGGCACTCAATACGGAGGCAAGGCTCATTCTCTTTATGATAATCTTGTGGAGGTTGCGCTTCCATGTCTGAAAAACCGACAGACTCGAGCAACGTCTTGAGTCTTGCTGCGGTATAACCCCAATGGTGTGCATCTCCTGGAAAACGTTGGCGTCCGTAAATGCTATACAGGCGCTCTTCGTTTCCATCAAGATACTCGCGAGACGCCCGGTCAAAATCAGGACATTCGATGACAAGGGTCCCTCCTGGAATTAGAACGCGGAACCATTCCATTAGAACTCCTCTAACGGCTGGATAGGGAATGTGTTCAATGACGTGATAATTCTCAATCCGTTCCACGGAATTCTCACGGCAAGGAAGGTGCCCTGCATCCGCAACATAGTCTGTGGCCGCGCTGGAATTGCGGTCGATATTCACAAAGCCGGGAAGCCTTCGGCTTCCGCAGCCAATATGCAACCGCAGAGAGTCGCCAGTTGTTCGCATGTAATACAATGACTGCAAATGGCGCACCGCGCGTTTCGGATGGCCGGTGAGCATCAGCCGGACGAATACCAGAATGTGTTTCATGATGAGTTCGACGTAACCGCACAGCCTTAGGGGACTGATGAGGGGTTGTCAGCGACTCTCCACTGGTGGTCGAGTGCGAGATATCCCATCTTCGGGTATTCTCCACTGATTACCCTGATGCTGAATGCGTCTTCTACGCGGTCAGCCGCTTCGCCATTGATCGCTGCATAAAGCCACCCTTGATATGTACCGCGAACCAATGGAAAATGCGGGATGTGGCAGCGAAAAACGCCTCTGATAGGCAGGCATTGTGGTTCAAAGCTCCCGCTTGCGCTGTCGAATGAGACGAGTTCGACACCTGTTGCTGTTACAAGCGAGATTCCCAGCCGTGCACTCCTCGGGAAGATCGGCTCCGGTGCTTCAAAGTAAAGTTCAACTGTTAGATCCTCTCCGGATTTCACAGTATCGACCTCACCGCTTTCCGTGCACAAACGAACGCTGGTAAATTGTAGTCGGCCCGACCCGGTGCGATCTTTTCGTTGCGCCAATTGGTTCTGTCCCTTCTTGCCGTCCTTGGACAGATAGAATTCCACCACATCTTGCGTGGGGCCATCCTTCGTAAGCATGCCGTTCTCCAGGCTGACGACCCGCTGGCACAGGCCCAGAATCGCAGCCATATTGTGACTGACAAACACTACCGTGCGTCCCCCTTTAGCCACCTCACCCATCTTCCCCAAACATTTCTTCTGAAACGCGGCGTCGCCGACGGCCAGGACTTCGTCCACGATGAGGATTTCGGGTTCCAGGTGGGCGGCGACGGCGAAGGCCAGGCGCACGTACATGCCGCTTGAGTAGAATTTTACGGGGGTGTCGATGAATTTGTCGATTTCGGCGAAGGCGACGATTTCATCGAATCGCTTCGTTATCTCGGCGCGTTTCATGCTGAGGATCGAGCCGTTCAGGAAGATGTTTTCGCGGCCGGTCAGTTCGCGGTGGAAGCCGGTGCCGACTTCGAGGAGGCTGGCGACGCGGCCGTGGTAGGTGATCGCGCCGGTCGTGGGCGGGGTGATGCGCGAGAGGATTTTCAGCAGCGTGCTCTTGCCGGCGCCGTTGCGGCCAATGATACCGACGACTTCGCCCTGTTTGATTTCAAGATTCACATCGCGCAGCGCCCAGAAGTAGTTGGGGTCGGCGTCCAGGCGATGAGCTTGGATCTGGCGAAAGGACTCGTGATGCGGTGCGCCGGTCGGCCCTTTCTCCTCTCGTAAGCGGAGCAAACCTTTCGCCCAATCCATGATATCTGCCCGCAGGCTGTCGCTCAAGGGGGCCACGCCCCCGTAACGATAGCGCTTGCCAAGGTTTTCGATTTTGATCGCGGTGTCGCTCATCGTGCGCCTAGAGAATGTCGGCGAGGCGGGATTCTTGTTTGCGGAAGAACCAGAAACCCGCGCAGAGATAGACCAAGCCCATCAGCAGTGACAAACCGAGGAGCTGGCCATTGAAGGGTCCACCTTTGAGACAGTCGCGGTACGCGGTGACGACGCCGGCCATTGGGTTGAGAAACAGGTACGGCTGAACACCCAGCGGAAGTCGGGAAATGGGGTAAATCACCGGCGTGGCGAGCATCATGATCTGCACGAGGAAGCCGATGACATTCTTGACGTCGCGATACTGGGCGTTTACGGCTGCGAGAACCAGGCCGATGCCGAGAGCTGTGCACCATTGAATGAGTAGCAGCAGGGGCGTCAGCGCCACCAGTTGCCAGTGCCAGTAACCCATCCAAGCCGCGACCAGGTTCAAGATGAACCAGCCGATGGCAAAGTCGACCAGGGAGGCGGAGATAATCGCCCCGGGAACCACGATGCGGGGGAAATACACTTTGCTGATCAACTGCGCGTTGCCCTCAATGCTCAAGGCGCAGCCAGTCAACTCCCGAGAGAATGCGCTCCAGGGCACGTTCGACGCGAAATAGAAGAGCACCAACGGCAGCCCGTCAGTGGGCATGCGGGCGATCTTACCGAAGATCAGCACGTAGGCCGCGGTGGTCGTCACGGGCTGGAGCACCACCCAGATCGCACCCAGCGCCGTTTGCTTGTACCGCACCTTCAAGTCGCGCTGGAGGAAGGTATAGAAAAGCTCGCGGTAGTCCCAAAGGTCCTTGAGGAACTGGCGCAGCCGCTCCTGCCGATCCGCGGAAATGACTGTTGTGGAAAGGGAACTCATCAACGTTTCAAAAACATGCTGCCGCCATTCAGGTGCATGTCGCCCGAGGCGAATGCCTGTTCTTCCTTCCTTCGACCCATCGAAGGTTCATGCTTCGTTGTCCCGTCTCCAACTCCCCGACGGAGTTGCCCGTCTTTACGGCTTACAGCAGATGATCGAGCAGGGGATTGTTCAGGAGCCCCTGGATCTTGCTGTGAAATTGCTTCGCGTGATCGAGGCGCTGCATCACGACCGCAAGGTCGTCGTGGCTCTTGCCATTGCCCCTGGCGCGAGTCTCGCGGAGGGAACTCTCCGCGTGGTTGATTTGTGAGCCGGCGGTATCGAGTTTTTTGCGGACCGTCGTGAGCAGTCCGTGACGCAGGACCGCGTTGAAATCGGTTTCAGCTTCGTAGTAATCCTTGCGATCACCCTGGACCCAGACGCGCTTGACGGCGGACCAGCGTTCGAGCTGGCGCACCGTGGTGCTGACGCTGGCTTTGCTGACGCTAAGTTCCCGGACAATATCGTCGAGGCAGAGGGGAGCGGGGCTGAGATAGAGCAGGGCGTAAATCTGGCCGAGAATGCGGCCGAGCCCGAAGGATTGCGTGGTGCTGCCGCCCGCTTCGATAAACTTGCGGCGCACGGCTGGCCAGTTGGCGGATGGAGAGTCTTTAGTCATCGTTCAATTTAAACTGAACATTCTTAACATAGTAAATATATCTTGTCAATGGCTTTCAAGGCGTGCAAAACAGGCTATCCTAGAGCAACGGCCATGCCGTCGCCGGCCGCGTTGAATTAGTGGTCCAAAAGAGCGCGCCAGACGCGCTCCGGGGTGGCGGGAAGCTCGCGAATCGGCGTACCGATGGCGTCGTAAATGGCGGAGAGAATAGCCGGGCCCGTTCCGATCAGTGGCGGTTCGCCGATGCCGCGTGCGCCGAACGGGCCGCCCGGGTCGGGATTCTCCAATATGATGCATTCAATCTCGGGCACATCGCGAATCGTCGGCAGAATATAATCCGTGAAGCCCGGGTTCATGATCCGGCCGTCTTTCATTACGACTTCTTCCATCAAGGCCATGCCGATGCCCTGCGCGACGCCGCCCTGAATCTGGCCGATGACCTGGTCGGGATTGATGGCTTTGCCGACATCGTGACAGGCGATGTAGCGTTCGATTTTCACCTCGCCGGTTTCCGTATCGACGAGCAACTGGCAGGCGTGGCTCCCGAAAAGGTACGTGACGAACGCCCGCATGCTCTGGCCGGTCTGTGTGTTCTCCGGCATCGTCGGCGGTTTGTACACGCCCATCGCTTCCAGCGAAAAGCCGCGCTTCTTTCCCACGCGCGCGATTTCCTTCAACGTCATGCGCCGTTCCGGGTGGTGGACGTTGAAGGCCGCCCCGTTCTCAATCTTGATCTCGTAAACCAGTTCCTGGAGGTGACTGGCGGCGATGTCCTGCAATTGCTTCTTCAATTCCGATGCCGCGATGTGCACGGCTGAACCGGTGAAATACGTTTGCCGTGTCGCCGACGAGCTGCCGGATTCGGGTGTCAACGCCGTGTCCGAAAGGATTGGCCGCACTTTCTCCAGCGGCACGCCGACCTCCTCCGCCGCGATCTGCGCGATCATATTAATAAGCCCCTGCCCGACATCGCAGGCGCCCGAGTAAATCTCCAGGATGCCATCGGGAGTGAGCCGGCAGCGCGCGCGCGACGCATCGGGGAATCCATCGCCGTAGCCGAGCCCGAAGCAGACGATGCTGATGCCGTAACCGCGCTTCAGATGCGGGGCGGAGGTCTCGTAGCTGCGGTTCTTCCAATCAATCCGCTGCAATACCGCGTCGAAGCATTCAACGGCGGTCGCATACGGCACAACCTGTCCCGTCGTGACCTCGTCGCCAGATTTCACCAAATTCTTTCGGCGTAACTCCGCCGGATCCATGTCGAGTTTCACCGCCAGCCGGTCCATCAACCCCTCGTATGCGATGGCGGTTTGGGCCGCGCCGAAACCACGCATGGCGCCACACGGGTTGTTGTTCGTGAACACGCCGAGGACGTCAACCCAGACATTTGGAACCTTGTAGGGCCCCGTTGCATGGCTCGACGCCTTGCGCATCACGGCGATGCCCGTCGAGGCGTACGCGCCCTTGTCCACATAAAACGTGATTTGTGCGGCGACAAGGATACCGTCCTTCTTCGCGCCCAGCTTGTAATGAACACGGATCGGGTGCCGTTTATGCCGCACGATGGTTGATTCGCTCCGCGAATAGCGGAGGCAGATCATTTTGCCTTTCAGCTTCAACGCCGCCGCGCCGAGGTAGATTTGAATCGAAATATCTTCGCGTCCGCCGAACGCGCCGCCGGTGGCTGGTTGAATGATTCGCAGTTTTTCCAGCGGCAGACCGAGCGCCAATGCGATCAAGCGCCGTTCTTCATGCAACCACTGGCCGGATACCTCGATCGTCAGCATTTTCCCGTCGAAGCGCGCCCGGCCGGCTTCCAGGTCGAGAAACGCATGATCCACCGTCTGTGTCTGGATGATGTCCTCCACCACGACATCGGCTTCGCGCATGGCCCTTGGCGCATCGCCCCGGCGCAAATGCTTCTCGCCGAGCACATTTCCCTCGGCGTGAATTTTGGGCGCATCAACCTTGAGCGCGTCTTCCATGGTGAGCACGGATGGCAGCGGCTTGTAGTCCACCTGGATCTTTTCCAGCGCCGCGACCGCAATCTCTTCTGTTTTGGCGACGACAATGGCGAGCGCATCGCCCCGGTAGCGGACTTTCTTGCTGCACAACACTTCCTGGTCGCGACGGATCAAGCCGTGGAGGTTGGTGCCCGGCACGTCCTTGTGGGTGAGCACCGCGACAACGCCGGGCAATTTCTTCGCTGCGCGCGTATCGATCCCAAGAATCTCCGCGTGCGGATGGGCGGACCGCAGGACCTTTGCGAAGAGAAACTTCTTGTCAAACAGATCCTGTCCGTATTTCGTCGCGCCCGTTGCCTTGCCAACCGCGTCCAGACGCAGCGCCGATTTGCCAACGACCTTCATTGGCCCGGTTTCGTACGCGCCGGAGCTTTTGGCCGTCACATGAAGACGGGCCGCGCTCTCTTCGAGAGTGTCGTCGGTCGGCCGGCTCATTTCTTCTTCAGCCCCATTTCATCCGCGGCCTGTTCGCAGGCGCGCAGGATCTTATTGTAGCCTGTGCAGCGGCAGATGTTGCCCTCCATGCCGACCAGGAATTCTTCGCGGGTTGGGTGCGGGTTCTCGGCGAGCAGCGCTTTCGCGGACAAAATCAGGCCCGGCGTGCAATAGCCGCACTGCACCGCGCCGCAGTCGATAAACTTTTGCTGAATCACATCGAGCTTCTTGTTTCGCGCGAGTCCCTCGATGGTCGTGACTTCGCGGTCCTGAACCTGTGGCGCGAGCATCAGGCAGGAGTTCATTGGCTTGCCGTCCACCAGCACGTAGCAGCTCCCGCATTCGCCTTCGAGACAGGCGCCCTTGGTGCCCGTCAGGCCCAGTTCCAGCCGTAGAAAATCCAATAAGGTTCGCGTTGGTGGTACTTTCGTCGATACCTTTTTGCCGTTAAGCTTGAAGCGGAGCGGCCAAAGACCGTTGTTGGTCGATTTCGCTTTTACGGGTTTCTTCATGCCTTCACCAAATTCTCCAACAACCGCCGCACCATTACGCCAGATATATGTACCTTGTAATCCGCGCTGGCGCGATGATCGGTGATGGGTTTGATCTCACTGCGGACCGTCTGGACGGTCTGGCGAATCGACTCCGGTGTCAGGCCGTTTTTTGCAAGGAACTTCTCCGCTTGCAAACAACGGATCGGCGTCGCCGCGACGGACGCCAGCGCGATCCGCACTTCTTTGTTTGGCGTGATCGCCACCGCCGCCGCTACAATCGAGATGTTCATCGCGCCGCGCTTGCCGTTTTTGGCCCAATCGGTCTGATAGTTCGTCGGGATAATGACTTTCGTGATCATCTCATCGGCTGCGAGCGCGGTCTTACGGTAACCGAGGAAAAATTTCTCGAGCGGCAGCCGCCGCGATCCGCGCACGCTGGTCAATTCCACTTCCGCATCGAGCGCAAGCAGGGCGGCGGAGCCGTCGCCCGCGGGCGAGGCGGTCGCGAGATTGCCAGCGATGGTCCCGAGTTCGCGAATTCCCGGGCCGCCGACACTCAGCGAAGCCTGGGCGAGGCAGCGGATGGGCAGTTTGCCGGTTTGTGCGTGCGTGACGTTACCGGCCAGTTCCAGCGTGCCATTGTGTTTGTGAATTGCGCGCAAATCGGGGATGTGCGTGAGGTCGATGAAGTTTTCGGGCGCGGCTTTGCCGTGGTTCATCAGGACCACGAGGTCGGTGCCCCCGGCGAGGAAAGCGCCCCGTTCCTTCAGTTCGGCCTTGAGCTCGAGAGCCTTTTGGATGTCCTTCGGCTGGTAGAACACAGCTGCATTATGTCAACGAATTTGTTGACGGGCAAGAGTCAAAAGTTAGACACGCTTATTTATCAGTATCTCCCCCAGCTTCTACGGCGGACTGTCAAACCGTGCGGAAAGGACAGCCACTCTGGGCTTGTAGCGGATTC